>JADDOW010000026.1:14119-19330 GCA_016782225.1 Nitrososphaeraceae archaeon | reverse complement strand
CCCAATGGCCACCTCTACAACGGACTTGCCCTCCAAAAACAGTTTGAAGGCCTGTGATGGAATGGACAACGGTTTTTTCTTTTGGTCATTCTGTTTCTCTTCACTAACGTCCCCGGTTTCCTTCATCCTTATCCTCTTGATATCCGAGAAGGACACATGTGCCTGTTTGGCGATTTGCGGGACACTGACGCCTTGGTTAAGCAGGTCTATGACCAAGTTCTCTTTTTGTTGCCTGTTTAGAATCATATTTACATATGATATGGATATTCCCGTTGGTTTTTAAAGATGTAAGAAATATCTCATTATAACCAATTGTTACAACATCTAGGCATTATTACATATGTCGTTTTTTATGTTGTCATTGTTTAAGAACAACATATTGTCTATACACAAACATTATATCAATGAAAATACAATCCTTAGTCACAAAAAAGGATAGATAGGTATGGATGCAAAAGTAGGTAGTATAATAGATATTATCATTTGTCCTTGTTATTGCAATCTTTTTCTTTCCTGCCTCTATTTTAACTGAGGCAAGAAAGCCGGATTTGAGTCAAGATTGACATTGATTGTTTGGAGCAATTCATTTCTAAGTACATTAACTACCATGGTATCTCCTATCTGCTTTTCGTTTTCAATATACCTTGATATATCCTGGATGTTTTTTACGTCGATATCGTCAACTTTCAGGATGATGTCACCACCTAGTGTGACATTGCGGCCATTGATGCTGGTTGTGTTGGCTCATCCCAATATTCCGGCCTTTTTAGCTGGACTCAAATTGGCAACTGAGATTACCAAAAAGCCCCTGTCTTCGGCAAGGTTAATTGCTTTCGCTATGTTTGGCGTCACGTCTGCACCTGCGGCTCCGAGCCATGGATGCAAAAAGTATCCCTTGCTTAGCAATGAGGGTATTATTTTGATTAAAGAATTGGATGGTATGGCAAAAGAAATGTCAGAGTCCCTCAAGTTGCTTGTTGCTGATGAATAGTTTTCTATATTCATTCCCACGACTTGGCCTTCAGCATCAAGCAACGGACTGCCGCCTGAGTCCGGGCTCAAGATTCAGGTTGGTAACAATGGCGTTTGGTTTTTTGTGAGCACTTTTAAGAATTATAATAATTATTCAATATAACAATTAAAGAAACTACAACCTATAGTCTATATTAATAAAGTAATTGACTATATTGAAGTCTGTAGGAAATTAAATTTTATCAGAATTTCAAATATTAAGTCTTGCAATAAGATATTCAAATACACAAATATTGAAATAAAAATTTTTATTTTAAAATAAAAGTTATAGGATGTAACTTTTATTCATTAACTACAAGCGTACCTGTCATGTTAAAGTGATTTGATTCTGGTGCATCAGGTAGGGCACAGAATGAAGTACACCTGAAAGGAAATACTCCTGCTTTATCTGCTACAAATTCTACTGTTTGGTCTGTTCCTTTAATTAAAAATACATTTACGTTATAATTATCAACTCCAAATCCATGTCCATTATACAAGGACACTTCATCGTTTGCAGTTGTAAAGTGTAATTTGACTAAATCGCCCTTATTTACTTCAATTTTATTTGGATTGAAGCCCCACGAGAATACTTTAACAGGGATGTCTTTTACTGGTGCTTGTGTATTGCCTTCTAGGGCGTCAGCAGTGGTAGCAGTGGTAGCAGTGGTAGCAGTGGTAGCAGCAATAGTGGGTTTTGCTTCATCAACATTCACTGCAAATGTTGCTTTTTTCACATCATGTGGCTCAATATAATTTGGTGAATTAACCTGTTGTCCAAAAGTTACATCAATGTTGTAAGTTCCTGCAGATGGAAATACATAGGAGAATTGAGCCATACTTCCATGACCATGAATGTTTGGCATAGAAGTTAACTTTTCACCTGTTTTTGTATTGGTTATATCAACTGCAAAATCACTGTGCCATAACCAAGTACCATTTGTGTTATACAAGTTCATTACAAACATGGATTCTTCTCCTGCTGCCAATGTTTTTGGCGTTTGTACCATTTCAATTACCAAAGACTCGTTTGTAACTTTCATTATGTTTGCTTTATCTTCTGTAAACATTCTTGCTCCCTCAGGAATTGGAAGACCTGTCACAGAGGAGGCATTAGGCGTTAGCATGGGGGATGAACTTGGCATTTGATATATTACATCAGAGCCTTCCTGTGGTGCAACTAGTGTTTCATTATTAATCGATTGTTGCTGTTGCTGTGATGTATTGGTTGGTTGAGATTCAATCAAATCAGTATCATTTCTTGGCACGCTGTATAGTACATCAGAGCCTTCCTGTGGTGCAACTAGTGTTTCATTATTAGTTGTATTGGAGATGCCTTCAGATTGTTCTTGTGTTGGTGAAGGTTGAGCAAAAACAATACTAGTTTGCACAGGCACTAAAAGAACCATTGTTGCAGTGAGTATTGTAAAAATAATCACTGTAGATTCAATAGATTTTATCTTAAACATCACCCAATGACATATCAATGCTGTTAGAAAAACTTTTTTACTTTTCTCAATCCTTAGAAAATAAAGGAAAAATCTAAATATTTACTAGAACAATCAGAATTATTGAATCAGAATGAAAAAATAATGAGAATTGATTTGACTGTTGGACTTGCAGTGGTTTTGGCTGCAACATTAGTAATTATTTCTTCCATAATTTTTTATTCGTCCTTGCTTCCAAAAACAATAACAACAAGTAATTCCAATTGGATTCAACAATCAGCCTATATCTTTTATCTTATTTTGGCATTTGGCATATTTGCAGAAGCATTTGGCTTACATAGAATTTTTAGATTTTTAAAGAAATATGCAAATAGAAATTACTTGGATTTTGAAAATGAAAATGATTCTACTACTATAGCTAATAACAATACGTTAAATGAGCAAATAACAGTAACAGGTCATATATATGGTGCATTTAGAATTATTTTAGATATATGCAGTAATAAAAGATATTTTAGATTCTTTTTGCCCATAACTGTAACCTATCTTATTATATATTCTATAATTTCAGGCATCATAATTATCAGACCAGAAGGTGGACTAGCGCATAGCCTTGGAATACATAGTTTTCCTTTAGTAATCATGATGCAATATGGTCCTGTAGGCTATGTTCCTACTATGTCTGTTTATCTCAGTGATAATTTTGGTATTTTCATAATTCCTTTAAATCTTGTTATTGCACTAGCAGTGTCTGCATTAGTTGGATTTAATAGCGTATTGTCTATCTATGCTTTCTTCAATCAGTATGATAAAAAAAGATTGTTTTCATTTACCAATGCCTCATCTAAATCACAATCATCTTCTTCCTTTATGGGTGCTTTGGGTGCAACAACTGGTTTGTTTATAGCATGTCCTACATGTGCATCATTTTATATTTTCAGTGCCATGGTTGGGGGATTTGCCCCATCTATAGCTGCTTTTACAGTTACACATTACACATTATTTGTTATGATAAGCATTCCATTACTTTTATTTACTCCAATTATTACTGCTTTAAGCATAAAGAAAACGAAAATGAATGAAAGATTTGGTCAATGTTCTTTATACAAGAAAAAACTGACAGGATAAATGACATTAAGGATATGCATATTAATTAAATTAAATTAAATGGACTTGGGTCACTTCGAATATCTGCAAATTGCCATTGTTAAAATACCCAGAATTTATTGTTCCACTAAAAAGCATGAATACTATCATTTACTTCCTTTACTGTTATTAGTTTAGCATATTCGATTAGTAGTAATAATGTGGATTCAACTGTTCTGACGCTATGTTTCTTGTTATTTTATTTTAGAGTATCGGCCTTTTCCAGATATCTTATATGTTGAATTAAAAGAATCGCCTTTTTATTATAAAAGTAAAAGGGCTAACCTAAGCATAAGAACTATCAATGAGTGCGGTTTGGGATAGGGCATACCAATCAGACAATGCTTTCTTTGGAGAGGAACCCAGCAGTTTTGCCACACTTTGCCTTAAACACATGAAATCAAGCAATGCAAAGAGGGTGTTGGAGATAGGGGCCGGTCACGGTAGGGACACAATGTTTTTTGCCTCAAATGGCCTTGAGGTAGAAGCCCTGGACTACTCCAGCAGAGGTATCGAGATAATAAACAAAAAAGCTGATGAGAAAAAACTGCCGGTAAAATCGCAACTCTTTGATGCCAAAAGACCATTGCCAATTAAAGATGCATGTTTTGACGCCGCATATTCACACATGCTTCTGAACATGAGGTTTTCACAGGCTGAGCTCCATTCGGTATTTTCAGAGATAAGGCGTGTATTAAAGCCAAATGGGTTGAACTATTTTTCGGTTAGAAACCATAACGACCAATTCCATGGTGCTGGAGTTGAAGTCGAAGAGGGGGTTTATGATGTAAACGGCTTTGAGGTGCGGTTCTTCTCAGAAAAGGAAATACTTGATGTGATATCAAAAGAATGTTTTAAGGTGCTTTGGATGAGAGAGGAATAAGAGGAGCCAGTAACGCTTTATCTTATCGCCGCTATAAAACATGGGAATAATTAATGCATGTATCGTTACGGTTTTTTTCTATCAATATGATGTAAAGGCCTCTATTAACTAGTAAAAGAACTGTTGAAATTTTATCAAATAGCATACCTGTATTTTTAAATATTAAATGCTTCAATCGTGGATTACGCGCTTAAAAGGCCTACATCCTACTCGGACCAAGACCATGAAACCTTCCTATAAAATAAAATTAAAATAAATAGATTTAGATTATAAAATCAATTGAACCCGTTTACCTACACTATTCAAACCCCTCAGTCAAAGCTGAAAAGTGACTGAGCCCATGCATTGGTAGAGCCTATTTCTAAATACATAAATGACAAAACTAAAGGCAAAATATGGATAATTCATCTTGGTAAAAATAATCGATACTTTTATTGGAAAAATGTTAAAGGAAAATTAATTATCATCCTTCTAGTGAAAAATAATCATTGTTGCCCAGCTATCGTAACTGGTTAATTGGCTAATAAAGAAATGTTGTCTGCTATCTCTGATACAGTACTTATTCAATTGCTGCAAATGTTGTTTTTATGTTGTTTTTGGATAAGAAGTAAAGAGAACAAAAATAAACAAAATTACTTATAGGCTTTTTTTCTATATGCTATGGCAATTATTGAAGTGCCAACAAATGTGGCGGTCCAATAGAGCCAGAGGTTCGCTAACACC
>JADDOW010000026.1:0-14015 GCA_016782225.1 Nitrososphaeraceae archaeon | reverse complement strand
TCCGCCAAAACCTCTCAAGCCTTTTTTATGCACCACAACCAAGATTACGGCCATAAGCAGAGCGGAAGCCAATATTTCCACACCAAATATCAAAGGCAGAGGATAAGCATAGTTTGGGGAATTGGCGCCCAGAAAAGCCTCACTCCCTATCATATACTTTACAAAAAGGCTCCCAAGTAAAGCGCCTATTATCTCGGCTGTTATGTAAAGAACTAGAAGCCTTTTTGTGATGTGTTTTGTAATCAGGAAGCCTAGTGTTACTGCGGGGTTAAAATGCGCCATAGAGACTTTGCCAAACAAATAGACACCAATTGCAACACCTACAAAAGGTGCAAATGCAACAAAAGAAATGCCCAATGACCCATTTAGCTTGGCATCTATAACCACTGAACCTGTGGCCAACACTACCACAATAAAGGTGCCAATAACCTCGGCGATAAACTTCTTTTGATTGGAGGATAGATTATCTCTTATTGCTGTGACCAGACTTGTTCTTTTAATCATGCTTAAGCTCTTTTTGTTTTAAATATTTGTATCTGATGTCAGATGTAAAGTCTTTAGTTTTTCATATTTTCCTTACCAATCTCTTCAACCATTTCCTTTATTTTTCTCTCAATTTCATCCCTTATCTCCCTTACTTTTTCTATTGGCTTTCCTTTGGGGTCCTCTATTCCCCAATCCAAGACTTTGGGAACAAACAATGTAGGGCAGAAATTTTTGTCCATGCATCCCATGTTGATGATTTTGTCGGCATTTTTTATCATCTCCTCGCTGAGCTCCTTTGGTTTTTGGGTGCCAATGTCTATGCCAATTTCCCTCATTGCCTCTGCAGCAAGAGGATTGATTTGAGATTTAGGAACGATTCCCGCGCTTATGGGTTCATAATCTGAAGGCGCATATTTCCTAAACAATCCCTCTGCCATTTGGCTACGACCCGCATTCTCAACACACACAAACAGGACATTCTTTTTTATGTTGACTTTAGATTTGTTATTGAAAGAGAGTTTCATTTTTAAATGATTAATTTGTTGTTACTTGATTGCCTTTACCGCTAAACTCGAGATTTTTCTGCCATCATCACTATTTCCAATCTCAATGTATGGTTTTTCATCCAACACCTCAATATTGGTAAATCCAGATTCCCTTATGCTGTTGAGATAGTTTTCCTTTGTCAATGCGCCATCAATGCAGCTGCACCAATCCTCTGCATTTACTGAATGCTCGTCCATTTCTTTAGATGTGACCAAATCAGATATCACCATCTTTCCTTTCCCGTTTGGCTTTAGGATTCTGTGAATCTCTTTGAAGGTGTTTACCTTATTGGATGTGAGGTTGATGACACAGTTGCTTATAACCACATCCGCAGAATTGTCCTCAACAGGTATCCTTTTTTCAATGTCCCCCTGTCTGAACTCCGTTTTTGTAGCTGTATTTTTCAGCGTTATGCCTTGCCTTTTCCAGCATCTTGTCGGTCATATCCACCCCAATGACCTCTCCAGCGTCTTTCACAATGTTTGCCGCCAAGAACACATCAATGCCGGCACCAGAGCCCAGGTCAACCGCAACGTCGCCTTCTTTTATGTGTGCAAACTTTGTAGGGTTTCCACATCCCTCACCTAAAATGGATGATTGCGGGATAGATGCCAATTCCGCTGGATTATATCTTATTGCCTCTATGGATTGTAACGCCGTCACACCTGGATTTTCCTCGACACTGCAGCATTCTGAAGAAGGCATGCAGCATGAATCAGAATTGCCAAACACGGCTATCTTTCTATACCTTTCCTTGATTTTTTCTTTGATGTTGCCATCACTATTGTTCATACTTAAGTTTACAATGTAAACTACTTAAAGAGGTAAGAGAAAAACAGTAAAGTAAGTGAAATTAGGTAAACAAAAGGGTTCCAAAGCGGCCAGTGGAAACAAATTATCCAAGGATAGTATATCCAAGCTACCCATAATTCAATTGGATAATGATATTTGCAATTTCAAAGGATATGATGTTGATGAGCTAATGAAGGAAACATCCTCATTAAGAAAGTTAATTACAAAAAGGGGAACACTTGAAATACTGTTGCCATTGTGCTGTTCTACCGATTCGGTAAGATACCTAAAGTTCAGAAAAACAATGAAAGGCTTTAGCAGCAAAACCCTTGCGATAAGGCTAAAGGAACTGGAAAGAAACGGAATTTTGCACAGGCAGGCCTTTAACGAAATTCCCCCCAGAGTGAATACCAGTTGACACCCAAAGGGCAAGAACTAACAGAATCCATAATTGATTTGTTACAATGGATGAGAAAATGGTCATCAAAATAAATGATTATTTATTCAAAGTTTTATTGATTTTAACGTTTGGCAATATGACATGAAGAGAGGGGGATTTTGGCATAGAGTATACCACTCAACAATACTTTCTTTGGAGATGGGCAAAGCAGTTTTGCCACACTTACTTTAGCCATATGAAATCAAACAATGCAAAGAGGGTGTTGTAGATGGGGCCAGTCATGGTATAGACATCGTATTTGATAAAATTTATTCATACATCCTTTCATTTCACATAGTTTAGTAAAGTGTTGTAATGTTATTGCAACTCTGAAATCCAATGTTTTTCTGAATTATCAAAAACTAAAGTTGGTTTGTCATTGTCTGGGACGTTTGCAGAAGGCATTTCCGCTGTTATTCTGTATTCCAGATGGCCGGGGTTGGAGGTTATATGAGGTTCAGCAAAATACGAACATAAAGGTTCTGTGATTTCCTCATTGCACATGAGGCATTTGATAGTATGTTTTCTTGTTTGCCTATTCATTAGTTTCAATATTGTTTTTTTATTATCTATATTTTTTCTATATAGAAAACATAGGTCTATATTTTGATGATAAAGCATCAAGGAATCAATTGGTTGATTAAATTACATCAACATAATGTATCGTTATTATTCCATGGTCGTTTACCATTCTCTTTAATTCAGGAAGCAATGGCTCTATCTTTGAGCTTTCCTCTACAATATCAATCATCATGGGTTGGTTGATTGTGAGTCCTTCCAGATGCAGTGTTGATTTACCGCTCTTTCCAAATCCATCAACACCAAGCCATACTGTTGCTCCAGAGACTTTTGCCTTCTTCAGGAATTCCAGTAATACCTTTTCCAGTCTTTTTCCCTTTATCTCGTCATTCTTTTTGATACGTATAGTCAGACAGAGCATTGATTGCCTTACCATTAATTGTTACTTTGCAGTATCTGAGATATTAGAATTCTACCACCGTAAATGGCAAGAAGTGACAATGAAACATTTGCGATGATGTTGACGGATACATTGTAAAACTGCCTATTGTCAATCATGTTAACACTTTCCAACGCAAATGAGGACATTGTGGTTAAGGAACCGCAAAACCCGATTGCAACTAGAAAGGAATATCTTGAATCCAGATTTAAAGAGGCAGACAATACAGAGAAAATTCCAAGAATAAAACTCCCTATTATGTTAACTAACAACACATTTGAAACAAGGTTTCCAAACAACAAAGGATAAGATGTTATTTTGTATCTTAGGAATGCACCCAAAATTGCGCCGATTCCAAGAAAAAGAAATTCAATTCCTTTCATTAAGTGCCTGACATACGGAAGAAAGGTATTGGTAAAATATCTTCCTGATGATTTTAAGGCAATTAGAAATGAATCTAATTAATAATTTTTATACAATCACAAAAAAAGAATTTAATAACTAAAACTGATGAAGGGAAGACTGAAATTTTGATTCCAAAAGACGGCTCAAATAAAGATAAAGGCGATGAAAAAGAGAAAGACAAGCCAGCGGGAATTCGCAATGTCTTTACGATGGGATTGGTAAGTTTCTTTACTGACTTTTCTACAGAGATGATTTTAAGTGTTCTTCCCCTTTTCTTGGTTGGCAGTTTGGGTGTGTCAAGAGCAATTCTTGGTGTGATATAGGGTTCCTATGAACTAACTAGTTATGCTTTTAGAATGTTTTCGGGTGCATTATCTTACAAATTACGAAAGAGAAAAGTGTTTATCATAGTTGGGTATGGGCTATCAACAATAAGCAAGCCTTTCTTTGTGTTTAGTGGTGGTTGGGTTGACGCCTTGAGGTGAGGGCAACTGACAGAATGGGAAAAGGCATACGGACCGTACCCCGTGATGCTTTGATAGCTGATTCTGTATCGGAATCAATTTCGGGAAAGGCCTTTGGGACAGATAATATTAATAAAGAAAACCTATATGGATTCAATGTATAATTCTATTATCTATAGTATATATTGTTTTCAAGATGCTTTTTACATAGCAAAAGTATCTGAAAGAAAACTATCAACTATATAATAGATATTTTTTTGGGCTCTGTCAACTCTCCGTCACATTCTCGCTTCGTTTGGAAGTGTAAAAAGTCGCCAGATGATTTTATAAAGATTTATTGTTATCAAGTCCCTTTTTTATACATAGGACGAACAAAAGTTTCATAATAGTTATACATATATGTATTAATGGGAAATGGATTTTTGCCATTTTCATCATATACTCCGTTCCACGCCCTCCAAAAATCAGTCCAAATAAATTGTGAATTCCCAATAGTTTCCATAATGGTTACTCCAATGCGGATAAATTCTATCCACTGATTATAGAGGTTATTGATATTATTTTCATGGATTTTATCAAAACTCAATAATAGAATTACAAATTTGATTTATATAAATAATTAATGGTATTTCTTTTATAACTGGTTTTTTATCCTTGCTAATGATTTCACCAGATTATCAAGTTCTTGTCAGTATGGATGGCCCTATACCATTGGTTAAACTCCGCAATCGGATTAAAATCTAATTCTATGAGATTTTTTGTAACTCTATTTGTCCCTTCATATTATCTTCGGCCAATTTTACAGGTAACACATAACTTATTATGTTTTGTATAATATAACAGGAACAACATTAATTAATCGATATTTAGGATTCAATATTTTAAAAAAGTCTATTATACCCATGTTAGAACAGAATAATTTCAAAACCATTGTTTTCGTTTATTTATTATACATCATCATGACCTTTCTTTTAGCCATTGAGTTGCTTGGGGCCAAAGGTTTTTGTGCGCATCATAGCTTGTGCACAACTCAATATGGTCTGATGGAATTTCAATTAACATTCTATCTTTACTTGAAACAATAACACCACTACCAATATCACCATTATCACCTTCCGTTATTGGAATGGATGACTCTGAAGACACCAAATCGTCTTTATTTCCAACAATATTTAGTATAGGAACTGATATGTTTTTGAGGTCCACTGCTTTTTTTATTTGGCTTGTTTCTTTTTCTTCTTCTTGTTTATTTAATATCAACTGGTTTTTTATTAGCAAGTTTTGTTGGTATAGGTCTATGGCAAATCGCCTAAACAAAGGACCGGGAATATCGGGAGTGTTATTTATCCAGGACCTTATCTTTAGAAGGTTTTCGATAAACTGGATATAGTTGTCTTCTTTCGTTTCTAGAGCATATCTTACATCATCAAAACTATGTGTGACGGGGTTTCTCATGAGAAAGGCCAAATCAATAAAATGCCCAAACATCTCTTTAAATTCATCAACAAATCTCTCTACCGGAAAATTCCGCATCCATTCCGCAATCACTGTGTCATCTTTACCAAAATCCACATTTGCTGATTGAAGAACCAGGTTTTTTATTTTGCTGTTGTGAGTTGCCGCATATATGATGGACAGGGTGCCGCCCCAGCTGTATCCATACAGGTTCACCTTTTCTTGTTTTGTTATTTTGCGGATTTGCTCAACTGATTGGTCCACATACTCTACATAATCTGCCAAAGTGGGTTTGTTTTCGCTTTGTCTTTCCCCCCAATCCAAAAGAAACACGTCAAACCCTGCGGAGACAAACTTTTGCACTATGCTTCTCTCATGGCTTAAATCTAATATGTGGTATCGGTTTATTGGCGCATATATCATAAGCAGAGGGGCAGCAGCGGTAGAGGTAGCGGTAGCAGCATTAAGGTATCGTTCTGATAATGAGGAGGATGATATAGTGTTTTGTGCAGCAGGGTGATAGCGTAAGAGGCGGGTGGCATCTGTTTGTTTAACAACCTCATGTGGCGCTTCATTAATGGAAACAAGGGTATTGTAAAATGTTGTGTGGTAGCTATCAACAAATCCATCCACAACAGAGAACAGCGACAAAAAAGGAGGAATTTGCCTTAGGGATGAATCAAGGTTTACAATGCTGTCAAAGTGGTCCCTAAAATGCTGAAGGGAATCTTTTGAGCGAAGGCGTCTGCTTAATTCGGAATTACTTGTCTTTAGTAATTTGTCATAATAAGAAAATGGGTTGACATGGGATATAGGACCATTGTCAGTATTGGTGTTGGTGTTGTTTACCTTATGCTTGTCAATATTGCCATCATTCGCAAATTGCAAATTCAATGAACTCAAAACTGTGTTTATGTAGGACAGCCCATAGTCAGAAAACAAACGCAAATTACTTTTGGAATAGTCAATCCAGTCATCAAGTAAATTGGAAGACACTAAATTCTTAAAATCCGACATCAAACAATAAGTTTACAACATATCTTAAAAAGAGTGTTATTTTACTTCCATTTGTCAAAGTAAACGACAGATACAACAGATTAAATAAAAATTCAACTCAACTTCTACTAATTATAATGGACATAATACCAGCATGCACAAAATGATTTATGGTTGCGGCAAATTCTGTTCCATTGTTATTTGATAATTCTGCTTTGTAGGCTATTATTTTTTTTATGGCTTTCTGAATGAAATACTCATCATTTGGTTTATATGTGTTTCTTGCCATATGGTGTTTTGCGAGGCCAATTAATCACAGTCATTGAAATCATGTACTGTTATTAATCATTTATAGATATAACCAATGATTCAGATAAATCAAAACCTTAGTTATCAGCAATGCAACAACCCGCCAAAGCATTCAGTATTTAAATAATGCATTAAGCTAAAGGGGCTCTGTTCACTTAACGGCCTAACTCCTTGTTGTGATAGTCAACAAACAGTTTCAACCAATTTCGCACATGCTTTAGTTTACAATTAATTGTCCTACAGGGAAAGTAATCATCAAATCCTTCAGTTCTGTCTTTTATATATTGCATCGTCCTTTCGATAAGGCTTTTCTCATATGAGGAATGAAGATGATGCTTTAGTCTTAGGAACTTGCAGGCTTGTGGATACCATGTGCCGCCATCCGTAGATACAGGATGTTTTCCATGAATTTTGACTACCCCTGAAATGAATCTCTCTGCAATAAGCATGTTTCTCTCCTTGGATATAGATAGTGCGAGAATTTGCCTGTTTTCTGGCTCAATTGCAACCCACAACCATATGAATTCCGATCCAACCTTTAGCAGTGTCTCATCCACTATGAATTCTGAAATCCTTGTACTTTTTGATGATATCTTTTTTGGATGATACTTTTGAATCCAATTCCAAATTGTTACATGGTTTCGTTTGATACAACAAGATAATCTTTGAGATGTTCTTCTAAGCGATAAACCTGAAAAATACAAATACAGACTATGGTACACATACTCTGGAGGCGTTTTATTTCCGGTAAGCACAAATGAAATAAGGCGTCTTCAAGCTATAGATTTATCGTTAAGTGAACAGAGCCAGCTAAAGTATTACATAATTTCAGATAGTAAATAGTTCAGAATAATTGTGAGTAAATTCCTATATACATTAGGACGCAGATGCTTTACGTCTTGTTCTGCATTCTGCAATTCCCTCTGCTGTTAGCCTAAATTCATTGTTCTCCGTAATATCTACAAGGTTGGAGTTACGGAATAATTCTACCATGTTTTCGACAAGATTATCGGGAAATACTGCACTAAACCTGTCTCCAAGGTCTTCAAGTTTTACCACGGCATCATTTTCATTAAACCTCTGGCATAAATGAGCAAAAACTAGCGCTTGAACCCTGCCACGTAATTCTTCATCACTTTCTGTATTTAGTACGCTTGCCATGTATATTGGATTAACATTATAGTTTAAATAAATGCTTCAACCATTGCCATTATCCCAATTATCACAACTATCACAATACCGATTGTTGTAATTTGTATGAAACTAGTTTTAAAGGGCTTATCCTGTCAAAGCCGTCGTCCTGTTTCAATTAATATAACGTTGTTAAAAAATAAAAAACCCATATTAAATACTATTGAACTAATTATGAACATGAACATATCCACCAAATCACTCTTAATTGACCTAAAGCAGTAAATAAGTTCATGATTAGATATCCATGAACAATAATTATTCTATTTATGAAATACAGGCAAATATGACCTGCAAACGACTCGGCCCATATCAACGACTAATAATTGTTCAAACTAAATATGTGAAATATTATTTTACATTGATATTATGAAAATGGTGTTTGTTATGGTTGAAATAAATAAATTATGATAATTAATAAGAAAATGAATTCCATAATCTTTAAATTTAGCATTGCCCTTTACTAATAACAGAATCTCTTATAGAGAACCGATATCGGCATTAACCCCACTCGGTCCACTTCTATAATGAATGTTTTTGTAGATTTGGGCCTTTTCTACATATCTTAACTGTTGAAATAAAAGACTGACAGCGATATTTCATACAGGGTTGTGGTAAAGGGAGATGATTTAGGCAAAATTTTATTGAGGGACGTAATGTCATTTCCAGTCATAACGATTTCGGTAAAGGCAAAATTTTTTTATTATCTGGAACAGGGACAGTAACCCATCTATTGTTTAATTCGCGCCTAAAACGATTAACTAAATCAATAACATCATTATCATTAAATGGGGCTCTACTCATTGAAGTCGGATTTAAAAACCTGTTTAAAAAGATTGTTAATGATGCATCTTTTTGGCATAGACAAATTTGCAAAACTGGTTGTTGTAGGGTGAGATAACCCATTTGGCCAGCCTAAAAGGGACATTATGGTTTCATCATTCAATACCTCTCCTTCCATTGACTTTGGAAAGTATTGATTAAAATCAATGGATTTATAGAGAGGCCAAAAAGATGAAAGAAGATGTACCTGTTGACTAATGAAAGATTAAAACCCGACTTCATTTGTGGCAAATGAGCAACGACTGGTTACATCTTTTGCATGATTTTATACTGGTATTAGATAACAGCTTTTGATATCAAAAAGTATTTCTGAATAGTAGATATTTAATGGTAAATGGGAAAGAAAAAAACTGTCAAAGAAATGGAATTCCCAAAAGAGTATGACAGAGACTTTGAGTATTTTAACACTAAACACGATGAACTTCGCTTAAAGCACAAAAACGAGTTTGTTGCCGTAAAGAAACAGCAAATCTACAGCAACAGGGACCCACTAAAACTGTTGGAAATATTGAATGAAAACAACATTGACCCACGATTTGCAGTTATAGAGTTTATCAAAGACAGGTAAATCAATCGCGTTTTGAAAAAGTATTGGCTGGACTTTTCAACAACATGCCCTTTTAATGTAGCTTAGGTTGTCCAGCAAATAGTCTCTTTCCTCCTTTAGTGAGTGGACCTCCTCTTTCAGTTTGCTCTTTCGCTGCTCCAGAACCTTTATGTCGTTTATGCTGTTCATGGCGCACCTGATATCCCTAACCCTGGTGTTGTTTCTCTTAGCTATTCTAATAACTTCACATAAGGGGCCAACTGGTTTTCGTGCTTATTTAAGATTGCAACGGCTTTATGCATGTTCTGTAGCCTTAGAAAATCATTCGGAATGCTCAATACCATGTTAGTCTCTAAATCAATGAAAAGAGAGTGTTTGATGAAAAACTAAGATACCAAAGCCACACAAGAAATAATGACAACCTACGCAAGATTGACTCTGTTATGAGACCAAAACTACCATAACGACTGGAATAGGTTAATA
The DNA here is from genome assembly GCA_016782225.1 of Nitrososphaeraceae archaeon. Taxonomy (GTDB): domain Archaea; phylum Thermoproteota; class Nitrososphaeria; order Nitrososphaerales; family Nitrososphaeraceae; genus Nitrosocosmicus. Next base: position 4,101 of record JADDOW010000026.1, on the reverse strand, counting down.
AATGGAGAGTGTTTTGAAAGGGTTTATAGCGATAGGGACAAAGCACAGGTAACTAATCCCTCAAGTTCTTGGCTAATAATGCATACATTACAGTTGACAACAATGAGAAAGGAGATGTTGTGGGCATTCAGATGCAATCTAGACAGTTGGCCGAAAATGTATTAGGAAACATACTAAAACATATCCATAAAGTATGAGTTGCTACACCCATAAAATCTCAAGATAAGAATGCAAAAAATTTGAACCCATAACTATTATGTCAAACGGGTTTTATAGTATTTGTTTTTGATTTTTTCAAGTTCCCTTTCATACCACTTTTTTGTATCCATCAGCATGTCTAAGTCGTATTCTAATTGAGCTTTCTCTTTCCTTAGATTACTTATGTTTTGAGCCAAATGAACCGCCTGATTCAAATCATCCATTTTAATGCTATTTCCATTCACAAAATCAAACAGACTTAAATATGCTCCCAAGTTTTTTTTGTGTTCCGTTAGTATCCGTGAGACCCTTTCCATGTTTTGCAATATCAGGAAGTCAGAATGGATTTTCAACACTTGGTCTGTGGGCAAGTCCAGTTCAATGGCAACCTCTACAACGGACTTGCGCTCCAGAAACAGCTTGAAGGCCTGTGATGGAATGGACAATTGTTTTTTCCTTTGGTCCTCTTGCTTCTGTTCTTCACTAACCTTGCCGGTTGCCTTCATCCTTATTTTCTTGATGCCGGAGAAGGACATATGCGCCTGTTTGGCTATTTGCGGGACACTAACACCTTGGTTCAGCAAGTCTATGACCAGGTTTTCTTTTTGTTGCCTGTTTAGAATCATCGTACATATGATATGGATATACGAGTTGGCTTTTAAAGATACAAGAAACCGCTCTCATTATAACCCATTGTTACAACATTAAAGCGTTATTACATATGTAGTTTTGAATGTTGTTTTTGATTCATATGACATAACACATCATATATCTAATTCGAATTTAAGTCCCATTCGAATACCCTTGAACCGCATAAAATATACAAATCAAATGTACATCTCAATATCAGCAAACTTTAAACACAACGCCTCAACTGATTGATAGCATTTTGATTAAAACATGGGTGCTGAACCTCTTGAGCGCTCCGTCCTGTCTTACATACACCACGGGTTCATTGTTTTGGATGAGGATGCCGATGCAGCCAGTGCAGTAAAGCAAATGCACGGTAAAAAGGCCGAGATAATCATTGTCAAGCAAAAGAAGGATGGCAAGTTTGTTGGGGTTGTGACTGACAGCGACATTTTGGACAAGGTTGTGGTGAGGGGAGACGATTCAGACCAGGTTCTACTGAGGGATATAATGTCATCCCCCGTCATAACGATTTCGGCAAAGGCAAACGCAAGGCAAGCGCTTGACCTCATGAGGCTAAACGCGATAAAGCGTATTCCTGTTACAGACAACATCAGCATTTTGGGTATCGTGACAACGATCGGAAGGTCCTGTTATAGTTTCAGGTTCCTATTACAATAACAACAATGAAAACTCAAATAGAAATTCATATCCTTTCTCATTAACATCATCATCACCAATCAACCCCAGCAATTCGTTCACAATGGTATACCATGGCTCAGGCAACGCAAACTATATGCTTTTGAAGTTCATAGGCAGGGCAAAGACAAAGATAGACTCTGTAATAAGCTATACCGCGCTATCTGTCATCATAGAGACTGACGCCATAAGGGAAAAGAGAAAGGAGGCGGTCAGCCAAAGGGGCCTAAAGCTCAGGTACGTCACCGAGATAATTTGTTGTCAAGTTGATGGCCATTAAATCGATGCACAAACCACAAAGACCAAAAATATTGATTATGCTGAATGTTGCCTATTTTGTACTTTGGGAATTACCCAAACCTCATTTCCCGGCAAAAGCCGACAAAACGGAGAGGTTATTAAGATTTTATGTACACATGTATAATAATGGAGAGTCTTCGCTATCAATGTCACAAAAGGGGATAATCCACACCATGGCAGTTGAAGATGCCGTTAACACGATATCAACAGCAGACTATGGCCTGCATTGTTTGGTGGTTTATCCTAATTTGGTTATGCTAAGAGAATTCTATTCGCGCTACATACAGAAACAAATTGAGGAGAGAAATGAGTTCATTCAAATCGCTCCATTCTATGAGACAGAGGATTCTGTCAGGAGGGTTCTTTCTGGAGGCAGCATATCACTGGATGTGGAAAGGCTTGAGGGGAAAGAAAAGGCATTGGCAATTGTTGATTCATTAAAGAAATATTTTGCCGCCGATGGTGAATACACAAGGTTTGACTTGGAGGTTGACAAAAGAATGGTTGACAACGCAAAGACGGTTGGAAAAAGTGGATACTCTGGTTTGGGTGATGTTGGGGCTTTCCACTACGAAGGCCGCACGCATGGCCTTGTGGAATATGAGTTGTCACTACCCACACATTATGATGCGGAAATCAAACGAGTATGCCTATACCACCAACAGGACTTTAACCAGTTGGCAGCAGAGCAGAAGAAAAGGTTGGCCGAGCACCATGGCTTGGCAATAAGAATAGTGCCACACAAACAAAAATAACACACATGCCCATTCTCCAAAAATTCCTTTATTGCCAATGGCACAAGGTTTTTGCATGTTGTTTTTTTGTTTGGTTTTAGGGGAAATGGGGCAATAATCAGCCAAACCTTCTCTTATGGAGTTTGCAAAACCTGTTTGACCATCTTTTTGAGCTGCGACAGCCTTATTGGCTTTTGGATTATCCTTTCGATTTTTGCCTGAATGTAGTCAGGTTTGCTTTCCAAGTCTGTTGGGTCAAATGCGGTAACCATGAAAATCTTTGCTGTGCCGTTTATTTCCCTTATCCTGTTTGCAATCTCAATTCCATTCATACCGGGCATTCTCAAGTCCGTTATAATAATGGAATACGCATATGGGTTACGCCTAAAGTGCTCAAAGGCCAATAGTGGACATGTAAACGAAACTGCATCGAACCCTCCATCTATCAGATATTGTCTCAGAGGTTTAGATGTGTCTTCCTCGTCATCTACTATAAGGATAGAGGTCATTGACTGCACGAAAGAAAATACTGCGGTAAACAATATAACTATTTTCTGAAAAAAATTCCTGTTGCCTGTTATTGTGGCAGTCTATAGGAAATCCCAGTGTCAGTGTAGAATCGATTCATCTCTTTTTTTTGGTTATGAGAACAAGTGTAATAACACAACACTAACACGAAATGTATACGTCAGGGTTATCAAGGTGGAATAATGAGGAGTAAAGCAGCCCCATTATTTTTTAGACGTTTTTTCTTGTGTAAGCTAAACACTTAACTTTTTATCATCTATTAAAATATGTTAGAGGTCGAAATCTTTAAATTCTAAATCATCGCTTAAAATCTCTGACTCTCTTTTACAGGACCGATATCATCATTGTCCCCTCTGGGCCCACTTCAAAATTGAAAGTTTTTTTAGGCTTGGCCCCTCTTCTACATTTCTTAAAAGGCTGTTGAATTAAAAGATTGAGTTTCTAACTTATAAAAAGGAAAAGAGCAAAGAGTTAAATAATTTTCAATGAGTAAAGTTTGGGATAGGGCATACCAATCAGACAATACTTTCTTTGGAGAGGAGCCAAGCAGTTTTGCCACACTTTGCTTTTGACACATGAAATCAAACAACATAAGGAAGGTGTTGGAGATAGGAGCAGGTCATGGTAGAGACACAATGTTTTGCCTCAAATGGTCTTGAGGTAGAAGCTCTAGACTACTCTAGAACAGGTATCGAGATTATAAACAAAAAGGCACATGAAAAAAAACTGCCGGTAAAATCACAACTCTTTGATGTCAAAAAGCCATTACCATTTAGAGATGCATGTTTTGATGCAGTATATTCACACATGCTTCTGAACATGAGGTTTTCACAGGCGGAACTCCATTCAATTCTTTCGGAGATTAGGCGTGTCCTAAAACCAAATGGATTGAACTATTTTTCGGTTAGGAACCATAATGACAAATTCTATGGTAATGGGGTTGAAGTATAAGAGGGGTATTACGACATAAACGGCTTTGAGGTGCGTTTCTTCTCAGAAAAGGAAACACTCG
>JADDOW010000098.1:48634-50531 GCA_016782225.1 Nitrososphaeraceae archaeon | reverse complement strand
AATAAAAAACATATGATATATCATGTTCTCACATGTTTTCCAATACCACAACAACATATTTTCAGGTATGTTTAACAGATACCCTTAATAGTGTATTTGGAGATGTAATATTTGGAAAGGAAAGATAAGGTAATATTGTCTAGAAAATCCAAACTAACACTCGACAGACCTATTTCATCTACTTATTTAGATATTGGAACAATGGCTTTTATGAAATGGCTATCGTCGACGGAAAATAACAAATCAGCAGATTCTCCAATTATCGTTAAATACATTTTGAAAGATAAATATATAATTTTTTATGATGGCGATCTGCTAAAAGATGTAACTGTTGTTTTCAGAGATTGCATTCCCTGGTGTAAGAACTGTGAAGCAGACGATTGCGGACATGTGGGATTTGCAATATGTTTGAAACAGTACTATACCCGCTATGGTTCAACTGATGTTGAAACCACTTGATTGAGGTTTAGATACATAAAAACAAATATAAAAATACTCCATTATGCTATGGTAAAATTAGCTGCTTTTACTATTAGGATCATTATTATTATTATCATCAGATAATGGTTGTTGTCGTTGTCGTTGTTTTTTTGATTTTTCATTGAATTTTTGTGCAATTTTCCATCCATATTTTATAACATAGGGGGAGAGAAAAGTGGTAATGATTGTCATAGTTCCCACCATGGGCAACACTATGGAACTTGTTGCTCCGGTATCGCTTCCACCCTTTGCTACAACCAGTGCCAATTCCCCACCAGAGGATGATAAACCAACAGCGGTTCGAACAGATGTTATTTTGTCAATACGCGGGGCTCTTGCTGAAAGAAGCACTGTGATAAATTTGGCACTGATGGAAACAGCAATCAACACTATTGCCGGAACTATAAATACTGGCATCAGTTTAAAGTCCATTAAAGCACCAACAGACACAAAGAACATGGCTGCAAAACTGTCTTTAACTGGAGTAGCCAAAACACTTGTAACTGAATGAGATTTTGATTCGGCAATAAGGACTCCTGCAAAAAAAGCACCAGCGGCGACAGATATCCCCAGCTGAGATGAGAAAAATGCAAGAGCAAAAGCTACCCCCACAGCAGCAACAATCAATACATCATGATGATTGGTTCTTGCAATAACATCAATTAAACGAGGTATGGTTTTTGAGCCTATTACCAAAACCCCAACAATGAATGCAATTGTTATTCCAATTGAAATCATGATTTCATTTATAGAAATATTGCCACTTGTTCCTGAAGATTGAAAGATTGCAAGTAATGAGATGACAATAATGTCTTCAATTATTGCAGTACCCAAAATTAACTGGGCAGATTCGTCTTTCATCATATGCAATTCACCAAGCACTCTCATTACAATAACAGTGCTTGTTACTGAAATTGCCAAAGCCAAAAACAGACTGTCATAAAACCCAAGTCCTAACGCCTGTGCTGTAAAGAAACCAACAATCAAAGTTCCAAAAGCCTCACTAACAGCAATAATCGTTGCTCTTTTTCCTATTTTCTTTAGTTTTTGAATGGGAAACTCCATTCCGACAGTGAAAAGTAATAATATTACTCCAAGTTCTGCAAACAGGTTGAGAACCTCATCATTATGAATCAAACTAAACGGTGGGGTATGGGGGCCGATTATGACTCCTGCGATTATGAACCCTATCACGATCGGTTGCCTTAATCTATAGAAAATTAGCGTCATTGCCGACGCTATTATCATTATAACTACTAAATCTTGCAGTATTTGATCAATAGGTACAGCCACATGGAAAATGATGTACATCCCCATTATATATTATGTAAAATCAGCTACCTTTTTTTTCAAATACTGATAAAACTGTGACTCCTGAAAGGACATAATAACCTTAAGGTATTATATATATTGATAT
>JADDOW010000098.1:31285-48490 GCA_016782225.1 Nitrososphaeraceae archaeon | reverse complement strand
ATCAAAAGGCTTTACCCGTTCCTCTTGTTAATAGTATTATCTTTAATAGGTAATTGAATTAATATGATTTTGCGCTATGCTGCTACTTCTATAAACTAAATTGCATTGAGGAAAACCGATCACCTAAAAATAATACGCAAAGTCGTGGATACTAAATATGAAAATATAGCAAATGTTAATCGACTATAGGTTATAGATGCCATAACAAAAGTTTCTGGAACTATTGCATATACCGTCTAGCTTTTATTTTGGCATAAACCGGAATTTTTTGCGATTTTTCTCATTCTTTTTTTTCGACTAACCCTGTCGCCATCTCCACAGCATAGACACTATCATATTTGATCCCGTCTTCAAGGTTGTTTTGAACAGCCTCAAATACATCATTGATCCTATTTCCCATTGATGGTGACTTTCTGTTTATATGACTCTTTATCTCATCCTTGGTTGCTGGGAATTGTAATCCCTCAAGAAGGTTTGCCATTTTAGCCGCAACATCTCTATTGGTGGCTTCATTTACAGGGGGTTCTCCAGTCAAATCCCCTACTCTCTCCGTTGTGGATCCAATTCCTGATTGGGTTGGATCGGTGTAGTTTCTATCGTCTGATACATAAGACATATTATACATATTTCCAAATGTTGAAATTTATATTATTCGGATAAGTATATAGTCAAAGCGCGAATAACGCTATTCTACAAGCATGGTATAATATTTTGCTGAAGTTTTGATGAATCAAAATTACAATTAGGTGTGGAAATAGTAATCTCATGTCGTTATATAGCAAAATGACTCCTTAAATATAATTTGGCTTTATGCTTTGCTAATTAAAAAACAATTCATAAAACAAAACTTGGCATTACTGTCCTCACCTTGATTTAACAAATTCCGGGAATTACTCAATTAATTCCAATTAATTCCTCTATGGGAGTTTAGTGTTTTTTACTTTTGTTTATTGTATTTCTTATCTTAACAATGTAAAATTCCTGTAAAAATGTAATTGCAAGTCGTAAAAGATAGGTAAAGACTCGCCTGATAAAACGGAAACAAAGGTGGTACTATACATGTCATTGCGTAAATTTGACTTTATACGCACTTTGGGTGTATGTGATCTTCTATAAGAAATGCTTCTAAAGCACCTGCAAAAAAAATCATCTAGTTTTATATTTTGATTGTGGCTTTGATACTGACAAAATGATAAATCATCTAATCGGGGATATTGCAAAAGCTTCATACAAGTTGGGAAATTTCTAATTCTGTTCTCTATCTTTTCCTAAAAGCCTGCATTAGCCTTCATCATGTGTCCTCTTTGTTGTTCATATTATACGGAACAAATTTGTATACGCTATTATGAATGGTGGTCTAAGATAAAATTAATTTTATAATTTATTTAATGGAGAAAAATAACGATATAATACATATGACAAAAATAATAACATCACCTGAAGATGGGTTTGGCAATGTGGTAAGAATTTTTATGGTTGTGCTTTTTCCTGTCCCGTTGGGGCCAAGGAATCCAAACACCTTTCCATAATATACGTTAAATGATATTACATCCAGCGCTGTTTTTTTTTGCCTCCGTGTTATTTTCTAAAATTAGATACTTGAATACATGGATAATTATTAGATTTCTTAACCAAAATATTACATTTATAAGATATTGGTAAGTTAATATGAAGTTACTTTGCTGTTATGTTAGTTAATGATTCTGAAAGATTAACATGAAATTATAAATGAATGTGCGAACAATTAGATTAACTTGGTGTTTTTGGGGATATTGTTAGTGGGATGTATTTCACAATGGGTTCTGCATTTATAACTAGTTGGATATTGCTTAATCTTTAAAATTTTTTTTGGAAAACATACCGTACTGCCTTTTATACGGGTTTAACTATTCTCATGTGATAATATCCTTTGAATACCGTAAAAAAAACTCAGGTATTTGAGTCTGGATTTCATCTTTTTCTTTATAAATAATTGTAACTTTTTGTCGATATGATTAAAGAATGCATTATTTCTAAATATTGTTTTTATTCTTTCTTTGTTGCAGAGGCATAAACTAAATGTCCATTGTCAAATCCTATTTATTTTCGTTATAATCAAAAAAATACTAATTGTTTTTGTATTGGAAATCTTATTCCTTTAGATATCGAAAGACTCAGATATGTCGCAAATGAATATTTTTCCTTGAAATGACCCACTTTTTTTTATCGAATCGATAATTTCATTAACTTTGGAATCTGGGACAATTGTTTCTACCCTTGTCCTTCTGGCAAATCCTGGAACATACTTTTCCTGTGTTTTGTATTCTATGGGTCTTTCGTTGAATTTTCTTTCTAATTCCCCTTGCCCCATAATATTAAAATATGAAATACCCTCAACCTTATTTTCGTATAATATTTGTCTAATGATATTAAACCTGTTTTCCGGAATATATATAATCAATCCCTTCATATTGGTTAATTCAATTTTTATTATATAAAATTTAAACTTTGTTTTGAGAAAATACTTAACTATTGCCCATCTGTTTGATTTGCATAATTGTCCTTGTTGATTCCTACTTGGGTTTTATATGGAAATAATTTGATTTTACAAACCCACTGTGTAAAGGCGTTTTTAAATTTTATCTGGTAATTGATAGGGAATCAAAAACAATGAAATTGTGTGATGTTTACTTTACTACAGTCGTTTATTTTGTATAATCAAACCATGGGTTGTCTTTATATTTGGCATGCATTTAAATTTTATTTGTAATGCATTAGTGACCAAGGATGGTGAATATCAATTTCCATGATCTGTTGTTATTCGGGGGTTATTACGTATCATGTGATCATTATCTTTTATAGAAACGTAAATGAGATTGTGTTGTAATTAATAAAACTTGCTTATCGCAGATGCAATCATAAAACCTTGCATAGCGTTAATATTGTTATTAATAGTGGTAAATCCGTTTGAATTAGAAAAATTGCTTTACCTGTAAGAATGTTTACACATTATTTCTAAAGAGAACTCATTTTTTTTTGGCCCTCAATAACATGTAATCAATAACCCCTTGATTTGAGGAATCTTTCATTTCTAACATTGACCTGTAGAGGATGGTTTCCAAAATCTTTGGGTACTCTTTAGTAATTATATTCTTTAGTCTCTCTCTGTTTTCAATATAGTAGTTAGCTAATGGCACATATACGCTTGGGCCAATACGTCTGATATCTTCAATTTGGAAGCCCTGTGTACTAACCATTGACTTGACGTATTCTAACCTGTAATGTTCGGATGCCCACGTCACAGATAGTATTCCAAGTTTTATAGGTAATGGTAATGATACAAAGTGGGATGTATCTGTTATAACTGGCATAGCTATCACTAAAAGCCCTGAATTTTCTAATACCCTGCTTGATTCTTGTATGAACTTGTATAATGGTTTAAAATGCTGAGCTGACTCAAAAGCAATAACCCTGTCCACAGAATTGCTTTTTAGTGGAAGCGCCGTGGAAGTGGCATTTATGTGAAACATGTTACTGTTTTGCAAACTGTTACCTGGTATATAGGCAATGGTGTGGTCTCTCGTTTTATTGTTTGACTTGAAAGCAATAGCAGTCTTCAATTGTTGCAAATTTAGGTTTAAGCATAAAATTTTCAGTAGATTGTATTGTGAACTCCATTGTAATGCAGGAGCCGAATATCCGCTTCCAATATCTATCAGTATTCTTGCCATGTCCAGTGATGCGAATTCTCCAATCATATTAGAGAGCTCATATTGCGCTTCCAAAGGATTTTTAGTCTTGTCATTCCAGTAACCAAAATTGAGCATATTCCCTCCACTTGTAATTTGCATTAGCCTTGAGAATGAATTGTAGAGATTGATAACATCGCGCTCATTGCGTCTAAAAGTTAATAGAAGTAATTCTACTGGGCTGATCAAAAGCAATATCAAAGAAGACCGTATAGGTATTTTTATCTATTTAATCAAAATAAATCTGGGATGTACTTTACAATAGTTAATGTGCTGTAAATATTACAAAACCCTATAATTATTGCCATTACCTTAACATGCGTGTTTTTTTATTAATGGTTGTTTTACGGGTTTTTCATTTATCCATAAATTTCTATTCTTTTTCTCCAAACACTATATTAATAGCGACTAAACGTTATAACATATCCTATATTCTTGGCAAAATTAAAACAAAATCATTTATTCATTGAAATGGAATACTATAAAATTGATGTTGAATTTAATTGAAACTATTTGGGTCATTGGTTTTGCATTGTCTGCCTTATTGATGATTGGATTAGATGCTGCGAGGGTATACGGGAATTATGTTGACAACATGAAAGTCAGAGATCGTGAAATGTCTGAATCAATGGCAAGACAGCAAAATGTAATAGAAAGTTGGAAGCGTAAGGTGTTAAGACCCTAATCCATTACTGAACTTTGTCTAATTGCCTGCATACTAAAGAATGGGACATGATCTTTGCATTGGAAAGGTTGGCATTTCCTCGATGAAGATCCTCAAAAAAATATAGATATCGGTATATATTTTGAGATCTGTTAATAGTTAATAATCCTACGGCAATAATGAACATGAAAGGTTCTATGTCTATTTTAAAGGCTGTGCGAAAGATATTTGATTTCCCTCTGGATCCCTTATGTGGAAATATCTCTCATCCCATTTGGCATTCACCGGTTTTGATTCTATAATTATTAGTTTTGACAAGAAATCGTCATTTCTTAAATAACAATATATATCATCTACATTATCCGTATGGAAAATTACTCTTCCAAAGTGCCTAGGTTTATTATCCGTCAGATTGTCTTGGATTGATAATTCTAAATTAAGGTGTGTTTGTTTGCCATTATTTTCTTCTAATGTGAACGTTGTAAAGTTATTTGAAAAATAGGATAAAGTAAATCCGGGGATTCTAGAATAAAATCAATATGACTTATCCATATCATTTACTAATAATGTGACTGCGGATATCCGAAGTAATTTCATGTAACTGTACTATGATATTGCCCTAATAAAAATAACAATAAGATTGCTAGGCGCATCAGAAGTAGAAGGAACGATGTTTGATATTGTTGATTTTTTAGCAATAAGAAAAAAAGACAACGTATTTTCTAAATGCCCTTTACCTATGCGAAAAACCACAATAGTTTGACTTCTCTAATGTTTTCATATCATTAACTTATTTATTAAATCCATCGGTAGGATATAACACTATGGTTTGTGAACATATGAGAATCGTTTAGATTTAAAACTCACTCACTATTTATGCAATCAACTTTAACAGAAATAATTAGTTGGAAATGATACAACAATTTGGTAAAGTAAAAAATATAAATGCTGATTTAATAGTTTCTTAAACAAATAACAAAATAGCCAATTCCTATCGGGCTTCAAATTCTATCCATATTGTATTAGATTTCATTTATCTCTTTTATGTCATATTAAAGAGAGTCTTTATCTTTTTTTATTTTACCCAATAATACAATACAGCATTATTCAACACACAATATGCATCAACAATGAGACTTTCATTTAATGTGGGGAATTATATTCAATGGTTTTGCAAGAGTAATCGATAACACGGATCATCAACCATTTGATATAGTTTCTTTCTTTTTAAATGGTTTTTATACGCGTGTTCATTTCTCGGAATTTAAGAATTATTTTCAAGCTATTTTTGTTACTATTTCAATATAATCTATATTGCATCAAAATCATTAATTTAACTATAACTGTATTAATTATTTATGGGTTTGAATAACTGTTAAACAGACAATAGGAATTCATTACTAATTCTTTTGTTATACATATTAATACTTTATTGCTTCTTATTAATAAATGGCTTATAATGACAATGATGATTCAAAATCCAATGATAATAATCTATCAAATAACAAAAAAAGGGTATTGACTCCAACTATAGGTGAAGCAGTTAAAGAAGCAATAGAGACAGGTAAGGAAGTAATTGTGGAAGACCCGACTGACGTGGGTGACATTACCGGGGTCAATGCAGATAATCTTCTAAATACAAATGAACAGGAAAAAATCAATAAAGAAATAGTTAATGGAATAGTAATGTCTCTAGATGATGAGGATGGTTCTAAAATCGCAATAGACGTTAATGACCCCTCCGAAGAAACTTCATTAATCGAGGACAAAATAATTATTAATCCTGAAAGTTCAGGCGAAGTTACAGAAGCTTCCGTTGCAACTGTCACGACAATACCTACAGAGGAAGGGGTAGAGGTGGAAGTGCAAACAGATGTAGAAGTACCAGTGGAGGATAAAGACAAGGGTGTGGAGTCGGAATTAAAATTAAAGGTTAAATCACCAACCTCATCTACCGAAGTTCCACTAACGGGTGAACAAACATCAAATTCACCTTTGCCCACTGAATCGGATTTAGAAAAAGAAAAAACACCGGACAGTCTTGATAACCATTTGACTCAACGACAATTATCAACCAATGATTTGCATACTGAACCCACATTGAATAGTGCAAATAAGAACATGGGGACAAAAATGACAGATATTCCAATTCCAATTCATCCCAATAAAGATTATGAATCACAAAGGAGGACATTCCAGTCTACCAGAGATGCATCTGATGACTACGTGAAACTCCAAAACCAAACAATAAACTCTTTTCAAGGCGCATTTACTCCACTCCTCGATACAACAAATAATATGCTTTTGACAAGTCAAACTTTCTGGGGCCGGGTTATGGAAATATATTCCAAGTCTTTTACTATTAATACAGAAAATGCTATCGCATTAGTTAAAATGATAAACGAAATTGCTACAGCGAATATCTCTGCATTTAATAGTTTATTTTCTATCCAAAAAGGAACTTGATAACCTTACAAAACCTAAACCAAACAATTTCTTTATCTTTTCCTTATTACTTTTATTTCTGAAGACCAAACAATACTTTATCTAGAAAATAAAAAAAATCATGTGCAAACAAAAGATATAGTGTTATTACTGTTTTATATTGCCATATAGGTTATATATTCCTCCAGTAGTCTTATGTATATAACCCCATATATCGGGATTAGCAGGTAACTGCCTGAAAGTGTTTTTTTGTTTTGGATCTAATTTATCAAATAGTTTTTGGCCAATTATTATATGATCGGGTTCAACAAGTGATGTCATTTTTACTACTATACTTATAGTATATCCTATAAGGTCAAGATGCGGTTTTTTTAGGGTTATTTCCTTATGTTCGTCAATATCCCAACCATATTGAACTATGGCGATTTCTCCAAAATCTATGCCTGCTCTTACTTTAAGTTCTGGGTAATCATACTGACTTAAAATGGGGTTGATGCCTTCCTGTATTACCTTGATCATGGCATATGCACAACTTATCGCATTACTAAACTGAAGAAGATAAAAACCCCCATTATCTTTTGACTCGGCCTCTTCTGACTGATTTTGAATACTTCTATCCTGAATGTCTTCAACTACAAAAAATGCCAAAACCGCATCTCCTATATACTTTAATACAAATCCGCCATACATTGATACTATAAGAGACATTTGCTGTGCAAATGTTCTGATTATAGTTGTCAGTCTTTCAATGGGTAAATTCAAAGACATTCTTGTAGAACCTACTAAATCAATATGTAAAATTACAAGATTGATTTTGGTTTCGCCGCATTGCTCCAATATATTCTGAGTGTCCTTAAAGGATGTGTTAAAATCTGGTTTTGATTTTAAAGCCTTCCATGTTTTGACTTGAGACTCTCTTATTATCTCGTTGATATCAATGACTGCATCAAGATATAACTTGTTTAAAAGTACACTTGACATGTTTTTTGGAGATTTTTTTTGATCAACCTTTGACTCGTTTTTTATTACATTCATAACAATATCTTGGTTGATATCCAACTCCAAGGCTATGATTTCTGGATCAATTCCTGAATTGTATAAATTAAGTATTGTATTTCTTTGGTCTATCCTGTCAGACATATCTTTTTTACCTGCACGCTCTTTAATTAACTCATTAATAGTGCCATGGTATACCTAAATCTAAAATTACTGCAGTCATTTATTGTGGAAGATTTTTGAAACATGCTAAATTATAATATTTATTTATATCATATTAGTAGGTTCTGTTTTGTATTGTCACGTGTTAAAGATTTTCTGGTCATTCTAAAAACCATGCTACACCTTGCTTTGTTTAAGCTGCTTATTATCTGGTTCCTCTTTTGTGGATTTTGGTCTAATTTCGTAATATTTCTGATCCCATTTACCTATTATCAAAGACATTGCATTGACTAAATCAGTGATACAATCATAAAAGAATTGTTTTGTCAATTGTTCTGAAAATATTACTTTATAAATGTTAATTATCGAAGGTGCTCGAATAATGGATACTCTCATAGGTAAAATAACCTGTTCTATCTCGATGTATGTTAATTCTATTTCTCTTGATCTATTTTGATTTCTTAAATGTAGTTCTATATATTTATCAAGTTCATATGTGGTCCTGATAATGAATCCCTCGTCAAACCCCATCTGAAACTCAAGAAATAAGGGTGTTTCTGTACCTGATGAGTAAGAAACAAGTGGGGCTATCTCTGCCCTAAACAGGATATCTGCATTTTTGTTGTCTTTTGACCTGTCTATTACCTTGTAACCCCATTTCTGTAACCACTGAATTAATTCGTTAAATTTTGATTCTTTTGTATTGATTGAATCCTTCTTGTTATCAGTAAAACTCTTTTTTTCCTCTTTTCCTTTTTCATTATCTTTTGTTAAAATGGTGTCTATTGTCGTTGTTGTAGAGTCTGTTGGTGAAGACATGTTTTTTTAATTAATATTGCTATGTATATTATTTAAATTGTGGTTGTTTAGGATCCACTTCAAATATAAAACTGGCATGGCGAATCTATTTTCAAATTCTTCATTTAAGGCTAAAATCATGCTGTAATGGGTTTTTTTAAAGTTGTAGATTAAAATGAGTCTTATATTTCAATTATGTGAGATCATATAGAATCCGATATCTGTTTGTCAATGTTTTAATTGACTGGTGCATATATTTTTGCCAACACTAGACCTAAAAATAACAAAACAATCAATTACAATTTCATTTTTATTGAATGTATATGCATTCTTAAGACACTAAATAAAATGATTTCAAATAACAATATAAAAAAAAACTTATGACATGAAGCAAAATTATTGTCCAGTTGTAGTGGTGTCATTTTTACTGTGTTTTGTGTTCTTTTTGCATATGGTCGTGAAGATATTTTTCGTTTTTGGCCTTAAAATTACAGACACTGCATGTTCTTTTGTCATTACGACCTTGAAGGTAATCTGCCAGACGCATAAGGTATATCGATATACCCCACATACTTATTCTAATAGGGGATATATTATTTAATGTTGCATTTTATAAGAATATAACGAAATGCAAAAAATGATTACCGGTTTATTAATTTGACTTTACTTTTATGATAATACCTGTGATGTATTAGATTTCTGCTTGTTCATATAGTATTTCATCAATTTTGATCAATAGCTCTTTTATCCTTATTGGTTTATGAATTAGAATTGTTTTTTGATTTCCAAGTTTGGAAACATGTTTCTGATTTTATCCTCGCTAAATTCCCCGGCAGAAAAAAAACAAACTTTAGATACTGATTCTTTTTCCATTTTTTTTAAATTGGTATAAAATTCTAATCCATTCATATTCGGCATTACTATATCAATCAAAATTACGTCATATGTGTTGGATTTTATTTCATACAATGCTTTAATTGGGTCATTGTATACTGCTACATTATAGAA
Source organism: Nitrososphaeraceae archaeon (assembly GCA_016782225.1). GTDB lineage: Archaea > Thermoproteota > Nitrososphaeria > Nitrososphaerales > Nitrososphaeraceae > Nitrosocosmicus. The sequence continues at coordinate 38,689 of JADDOW010000098.1, read as the reverse complement.
ACCCATAATTTCAAGGCCTTCTTTGAATAAAAGAGCAATATCTTCCTCATCGTCTAAAATCATGATTTTTCTCATATTGCTTAAACTTCCTCTATTCCCTTTTTATGGCTGTTCATAATTGGATTCGTTTTTTTATTGATTTGTTTTAAAATCCCTTTTTTATCCCTTATGGCGTCAATCTCAATGATAACGGACGATGAGGTATATCTAATGCAGGATTGTATCTTTGTCTTTGCCTTGCCTATATACCTCAAAAGCACGTCGTTTGCGTTGCCGGCGTCATCGCATACCTTGGGAAATGTAATATTTAAAACTGAAGCACTGCTAAATATATTTTTATTATTATTGGATATCGGAGATTACCTTCTCATTATTACAGTGAGGATTAATTTATATATCTTGTATTTTACGTGGGCACAATATGGGGATAATGAGTATCTTAAAAGTGAAATCAATAAATGAAAATGTAAATATACAGTTTTAACTCCGACAAATGATTCTGTCAACAAAATATTGCTGGATTTGGGTGTAGATGATAAAAACAATTTTACTATAACACCTTTTGAATTTAAATCCAATCAAATCAATGTAAGATCGGTAACTATACTTGTAGTTGCAAAAGAGAGTCATTGGTGATAGAAAAAATAGATGATTCAAAAGATAATATACAGGATGCTATGAGATTGGCAACATACTCTACAAGCAAGCCCACAGTTTTATCTTATATTTAACATCTTTGATGGTTTGTCAAAGCATCTAAAGATATGTGATCAGCTAAAAACCCAATGGCAGAATGCAAGAAGAGTTTATAAATATCTCAAGCCATGAGCTTAGGACTCCTACCAAGGCGATTCTTGCATATTCTAATCTACTGGGAGAACATCCTGAAAAAAGAGAAGAAATGATACAGGCAATGAAAAGAAATGCTTTGAGGCTCCAAAGACTCGGAGGACCTTTTGGATGTGACCCGAATTGAAATCAAAACCCTCAAGCTACATAAAGAGAAATTTGATTTAAAGAGTTTGCTATCATCTATTGTAGATGACTCTAAAGATAATAAAAAAAAACACACTGAAGCTGGTAATGTTAGAATTTTTTGTGATGATTTAAATCATGAACCTTGTTATGCAGAGGCAGATAGTCAAAGGATTATACAAACAATCTCCAATCTTTTAGATAATGCCATTAAAATTACAGAAGAAAAGCGTGGTGGTGGAGATATTCATATCACTTCAGATGAGATAACGAAGGGTAACAAAAAATATATTGTTATCAAAATAAGGGATACGGGCATTGGAGTGGATAGAGATATACTACCTCGATTATTTAATAAATTCGCCACAAACTCTGCAAAAGGGACAGGACTTTGATTGTTTATTTGCAAAAGCGAAATAGAAGCACATGGTGGACTAATATGGGCTGAAGACAATACTAAAGATGGTAATACCCGGAGCTACTTTTGCATTTAGCCTACCTTTAAATAAATAAAAGGAGCTATGGGATCGTCATTACTATGGTCATTTGGATACTCGAGGTCAATAATGACAAATAAAATCAACAACAACAAGAACAAAATTCTTCTTGTAGGAAGATTAACCTGATATTGCCTTGAATTTTAAGATTGGTTTGGAAGACCCGGCTTTATAGTTGATGCCTATTTAAATCCCAAAGAAGCGTCAGAAAATTTCAAACCTGATTTATATGATTTGTTACTTCTTGATATCAAGATGCCCATTTTGAATGGAATGGAGTTCTGTCAGCGTATGAAAGAAATTGATAAAAAAGTCAAGGTCTGCTTTATAACATTTTCTGAATTCCTTATTATGAAACAATTACAAAAGAAATATTTCCGGTATTGGGAGTACGCCGTCTTTTAAGGAAACCAATTAGAATCAATGATTTGGTAAAATCCATTACACAAGAGCTAGAGTCAACTGATGGTAACAACAATCATAGTGGTTCAAACCTGTTCATAAATAAATTTTAAATGCGGCCTTTATAGCATATGGTATTGTGTGCTTGATATCAATATGAAAAAACATTTGCCAATCCATATATAAATAACCCAGTTGATGATTAAAACAACGGCAGAGTAACAAAGGTACTATAAATGGGATCCAATATAGAATTCTGTTGTTTGACGATGATTCTGATATTACCTAGTGTTTTAACATTGTCTTAGAAGATGGTGGTTATATGGCCGATTATTTTAACGATACCCTGCATGTGTATCCTCTATTAAAAAGGACTTGTATAATATGGCGCTTTTTGACAAAAGATGCCGAAAATGAATGGAATTGAATTTGTGGAGAATAAGGAAAATGGATGCAGCCTTAAAATCTCATTTATGTCGACATTTGCTATTCCGATAGTGGAGATGAAGGAGGTAAATACCGCCTCTAAATGAAAAAGCGCCGTCTATCATAAAAAAACTTGTATTGGTTGATGATTTAGTTTCAACTGTCAAAGCAGGATTAGAATAACAATATGGCAAACAACTGGTTGTTATTTTGTATCTATTTAAAATCATGCATAGGTTAATGTGTATGTGTATATTCTGGTCACTATAAATAAATAATATTATTATTAGTAACTATGGCAAATAGCTATACTTTATTGCATTGATCGTTATCTTGGTTTTGGAAATTAGTATTAAATTCAAAATGTTTTCAGTTTAGTAGTAAGTTTAATTTCGATTTTAAGTTATTAAGCTACGATTGATAACTGAGTTACTGATTAGATACATGTCGTTGTATACCTAATAATTATCTGAAGATTTGATTATGTTCTTTGCAGTTTTGAAGACCTCCATCCACATTTCCCATGTTAGTGTTTTTGTGTTTGTGTTTCTCCTGCTTGGATGATAAGAAGATATTAGCGTTTTGCCTCCCTTTAATTTGTAAATTGCATTATGGCCAAAAATTAGCCTCTTCATACCAACTGATTTGCAATAGTTGTCAAAAGCAATTTTTCCCAGTGTAACGATAACTTTAGTAGTGCTCTCTAGTAGTTTTATTTCCGTTTGAAGATACTGAGAGCAATTTGTTATCTCAGATGGTGTTGGAATATTTTGAGGAGGGGCGCATTTTACCACTGCGGTAACATAAGCATCCTTTAAGGCATATCCATCATTTTTTGAAATACTCATTGGCTGATTTGCAAACCCTGTTTCAAAAAGCGCTTTTGCTAACCAATCGCCAGAGCTATCTCCTGTGAATATTCTCCCTGTTCTGTTACCGCCATGTGCTGCAGGTGCTAATCCAATAATTAAAAGAGTAGCTTTTGGATCCCCATAACCTGGGATAGGTTTTGCCCAATAGTTCTCATTCGTAAATCTCTTTACTTTGGCTTGACCTATACTTTCAATATATCTAATTAAACGCGAACATTCTTTACATTTTATAACTTTATTCTGTAGATCATCATCATCATCAAGCAAAACCGTAACACCTTCATCATTTTATAATATGTTATTACCCATAAATCCTACAACATACAACGGAATATTATATATGCAGCTGTTTTTCTATATACCTTTCTATGATTAAATACTTATTCTATCTGGTGTGAAATCCTAAACAAAAGTTATACTATAAGTATATTCTTTTTTTATATGGCATAATCGAATTAAGATTGCGCAATAAAGATAGCATATTTAAAATTCATTTGAAATGTTCACATGCAATCCACATAACCAGGATACCTTAACTTAAATAATATGGAAATATCATAAATGGTGAATCTGATAGTATTTTTTTATCCATGACAAGACTAATCATGCACTATAAATCCATCTGATTGCCCCTCATATGATAATGTGTGATGGTTGCATGATTTATTTGATATATTCTTTAATTAGATTTTATCAAGTATCGATAAAAATTAGTGGCTATGACCACATCCGCAGCCACCTCCTACATTGCTACTCTGTTCTTTGTGCCTGTGACTCTGTTCTTGACATGATGGACATTGAGTACTATTAGTTTCAGACATAAACATTGTTCCACACGTTGAGCATTTTATTTTTTGAATACCTTGCATAACAGTACAACTGCTCTATAGATATTAATACTTATTTGTTGTGTTGGCTAATTGCTATGTATATTCTTTGATAAATCCGTATTTAAACTAAAATTAAAATTAAAATCAAAGGTTTGCATATTCTAGATAGGCACAAATTGTTGTTTGTACAATACTTTTTGAAACATTTTGCCTAATTTTTGTATCATATTATTTAGATTTTGGTTTTCCGGATTCATTTAGTTTGCGATTTTTCAATAATCAAAACAATATTACTTTTCAAAGGGATGTCAAGGGCTAGTTTTTATTTAGGTAATGGTAAATGAATCAATGCCATAGAAACCCCCCATTAATTTGGAATTTTTTTATTAAGTCAATACGGATTATATGGGGTTTGCCATTATTTTATGTACTCCGAATATTATTACCATATGAAATGATTTGATGATATGAACTATTTGAAATAGATCCTTTTAGGATACCTTAAATAGGCTTTTTGTTTTTTATGAAAAATAGAGTTTGAAATTTCCGATAGTGAATACGAGGTAAAAAATAATTATTTATAAACAAAGCATAGGCCAATACAATTGTCATTACTAATTTATGTATAAAATAAATTCTTTATCGTAATTTGTTTAAATTGTATTTTGAATAAAATATTCTCGTCATATTTATTGATAAATTCATTAATAAACGGTTTAACGCTATTTGTTAAAAATTGAAATTAAATAATTTAAGTTTGAGATAATCTGTTTGGCTATTGGGAAGCAGCAGCAGAAGACATATTCTCTTCTTTAAAGCGCCTAGTAAACTCTTTTTCAATTTCCTCCTTTTTTATTGCCTCGCCTCTGCGACCAGGTGTTCTAATTGCTTGCTGAAAAACTTGTCTTCTTTCGTCTTCTAACTCATTGAAGCCTCTGTTATTATTGTTAATCTGTTGCTTTTTCTTGCGTAACTCCGATGCATAATAATTTTTAAAGGTTTCTTCTTGCTCATTTATAGTAACATCCGTAGTCATATGTATACATAAAGTGACTTCTGTTATATTAACATTTATATACCTACCTAAATTTCATCTTGGACTTACTTTCCATTCTAGTGGATTTATAAAAACAATAAATCGACAACAATCATCTACTCTTGTTTTTCTATATTGAAAAGCAGGATGAAGTACATGGATGCATCATGTACTCCATAATCATTATTGTATATTCAAAAAATGATATCCTTTTTTTTGAGTACAGGTTAGAAATACCTTTGCCAAAATCATTCATTTGGCTTCTTTTGATATTCTTTATGATTGCAAATTAAATTGCAAATATTCATATGGATAAGATGCTAACGCTTTTTGTATTTTTTGATATATTACCTATAAATTAACCTAACGTTACTCTATTCATTATATCGCATCCATAGAGTACTTAGATAAACAAATATACTAATGAGAACTGATAGGTGGTTTCCAAAAGTAAATCTGCCGGATAGATAAAAATTTTAGCAGTATATGTCAACAAAATGCCATTAAATCATTTTGTCTTCATGTAGTTTGTCTAACAACGGTCTTAATTTGTTAAGAAGCTCTTTTTCTCCTAATGTCAATGATGCATCTATACCGAGCAGTATAGATAGCATATCTCTATCTTCCCTTGCGGTATAAATAGAACTACCGGTTATTTCGAATCTTTCATGATTGTGTTGTATCCATTCTTTCCATCTTTTTGTTCTCTGTACATTTTCTTCTAACGTACTAATAGCATAATCTAAATCTATTCCATCTTGATTGTCTAGGAGATAAAGTTTAATCATCGGAAGCATCAAATTTCCACCAAAAACAGTAGTGTTTTCTTTATGCATTTTGTCTATAATTTCTGTTTCCTCATCAAAATCGTAGTTTTCTCCGTATGTTTTATCATTACCGTCTGTTTCTTTTGTTTTGTCATAATTGGGAAAAAAATACCCTGTTAAGTTTTTGTCCCAATCATAGATTTTGTAAACTGTATCTTCATATTCTAATTTCCATTGTTTGTTATCATTACTTCTTTTTGAAAATAGCAATGCAAACCATTGTGAAATAAACTAGTATTTCACAGTTAAGGTTACGATAATATGTTGAGCTCAATTGATTTGCTTATGGGTATTGTATGTGTATATTCGCTTGTACTAAAAGGTCAACAAGGGACAATACAAAATATCCAAACATAATTGCAATATTATATGTTCTAATGCGATGAATTGTCTCCTATTGATCCAAATTCTTTCCTAGATTATGTGCATTTCAAAAAACAGATTTTTGGAATGTACTTGAAAAAAGAAATGATCATTTCCTAAAAAGGATAAGAAAAGATAAAAGCCTTTATTTTTATGAAACTGAATAAAGCAATGTGTTCTAATGTTAATACCCCAATCTAAATATGTTGTTAGTGTTTTAATCTGTATATTATTAAATTTACATACTTGTAATTTTTTTGGTTAAATGCGCTATTATTGCATTCTTCAAATGCATTTTAAATTTAGGGTTAATTTTATCAAAACCCCGTAAAGAAGGAACTATTGAAATAGAGAGTAATGAATAATAATATCATTATTTATTGAGAATACCAATATGGGAAAAATGACATTTTTAGATAAAATTAATGATATTGAAGAATCTGAATATGATGGCTTTGAAGAAGATTTAATAAAAGACAAAGATGAAGAAAGAGAAGAAGAAGAGAAGAATATAAATAATGAAATTCCTCCGGATGAAATCATAGAAAATAATTTAATAAACTGGATGAATACCATATTTGCAAATTTATACCTGCTGTTTAATGTGAATTATTGTAATTTGATTAAATTTCTATCTCGATTTTGTTATTTTGATTTTTCCTTTAGAAGAGAATTGTTATTGACTACTAATATCCATTTACACATGTAATCTAAATATTTATTATTTTAAATTGTGGCGATTTTTATATGCCATCGATGGGACCGAATGCCTAATGTCGTTTATCATTTGTGAACATATCGGTTTTCTGAAAGGGGGATTTGGTTGAACATTGACTGATGTTTTTGTATTGGAAATATTAGGAGGGTCCTTATAATAATTATAAACTTAATCATGATTATCTGTTATTATAATGTAATTGTGTCTCATAATTTATAAAGGAACAAAAAGTTTTGAATTTTAATAAATTGTGTTTTGTCTTTTGATTAATGCTTAAAATGGTTTTTTTAGTCTATAAGAATAAAATTAGACTATTTGTATGCTAATTGGCATTAACCAAGTTATTTATTTCCGTTTGGGATGTCTCTGTTAGGTTTTTTATTAATGGTGAGTTTTTAACTTTGTTGAACCCTTCATATACGCTTGATATAAAATTTGACCATCCCATTCCTATTATC
>JADDOW010000098.1:0-31159 GCA_016782225.1 Nitrososphaeraceae archaeon | reverse complement strand
TAAATAACATTGATAAAGTTTCAATAGATGTATTTATAAGGCTTCAAAAACCATATAGAGAAACAAGATATTTTATAGGAGATAATGCATACATATCAATAAATAAAAACTATATTTTACTTAACAATTTGAATTATTTAAGCCACAACAGAATTATTTCTGATGCAATAATTTCAATTGATTATAGTATTAATAGATTGACTATTTTTTCTCATGAGACTGAGCAAACTATTGAAATTAATTTCAATGGGTATGTCAGATGGTGATGGGAAACTAGAATAATTGAAATATCGAAGTATTATGAATTTGTGGTAAAAGAACAACGCTTTACCAATCTTAATTAATTGAAAATGTATTGCTATATCATTTAATAATAAAAAATATATTTTTTTATTAATGTGTATTTTTAACTTTGGTAATGGATAGAACTATACATGGTCATAATATATTACTGCATATTGGTAACTCGAAATTGCATACTCATTATATTATGAATATCTCAGAATAAGGTGATGGGTATCCTAATACCTAAATTGGACTAAAGAGAACATTATGTATGAGATACAACTGGTTTACACGATTCAGATAAATGTGGACCTAATTTAGCACATAAAGGCTCATTGTAACGGATATAACCAGTGAATGAATTAAAGTAATTATATAATTACTTTTTGTTTTAATATTAATAATTATGATGTTAACTTTATTAAATTGTTTTTCTTTAATTTTTTGAAGTGGCAATTAAAGAATAATATTACACGTTTTTATGTTAATGTAATTTATTTTTATTTGTATCATTGTAAGTTAAATAACAATGCACCTTATATTATGCATAATTTTTGTTTAACCTTTAAAACTAAATGCTTTTACTGAGAAATTTTATTATTCTATATACTTTTTTATTTTGTATTTTGGATTTCTTGAATTATTTCTTAATTTATAGCTGCAGCAAGGACATGATAGGCCATTCCATTTGATGAAAATCTCACAGATTTGACATCTTTTTTCGTCATTCTCGTAACGACACGTATTGTATGTTTTTTTAGATTTATATCTAATACAAATTCCTCTGCAAGTCAAATATATGCTATCTCCACTTTTCGTTTTTATTTAGTTTTGAATCGTTAATATAATACTTTACATCCTTTGAGATTATCTTCAATTCAATGTTGTGGGTCTTTTGCTATATTTATGCTCTCTCCCTGTCTTTAAAATTTATGAATATGACTATATTGACTGTTGTGTAAGGTAAAACTAATAAATAGATATAATAAAGAAAGACAGTAGAAGATTGAAAATAGGGAATTACGAAATCCCTGATATACGATTATCCGAAGCCATCCAAGACGTAAAAAAAATATTTGATAAAGTAAAAAACACACAGGACCTAACTCACTATTCCGACATCGCTGTAATGCTTGATTATAAAAGTAAGATTGGGGGGGCATTTTATAGGAGACTAAATAGTTTAACCCTTTTTGGATTATTAGAGGGCAGAGCTAAATATAGAATTACTGACTTGGGTGAAAACATATCATATCCTATTAATGATGAACAGAGGGCTGATTTATCTTCCAAAGCTTTTCTCAATGTACCATTGTGGAATAAACTATACGCTAAACATGGAAAACTATTAGGTGATAACGTTTGGTTTGATATTAAAAACATTACAGGCATATCTGCTCCAGAGTCTCAGGCGGTAGAAAAGGACATTAGAAAATGGTATTTGGATGATGTAGTATTTGTGGTAGAAAAACCAAATACCAAATATGGAGAACAAAATAACCCCGCATTTGAAGAGGACACAAAATCAAATGAGATTGCTAAAGCAGAAGATTCAAAACAGAATCATCAAGAAACGTTAAAGATAAACGATACTGTTCTGGAAAAAATACCGTTTGGTAGGGATATCATTATCTATTTACCAAAAGGAAATATTGCTAAATCATGGGAAAAAGCTCAAAGATACATGAAGCTTTATCTTGAAGATTATGATGAGGATTACAATAAAACTAACCATTTAGAGAAACCTGTAAGTGATACTGAAGAAGTATATGAGGAGGATATTTTATAACCCATGGCCTAATGACTTTTATATGTGTTCCATATTTGGGATAAACTTTATTACTATGAAATCTTTATAGAATATTGGGTTTTTAAACATTAACTGTGAAACTGTAAATAGTAATTTAGTATTTATATGCGCGGTGATATTTTTATTTTATTTTCAATATTTCCAAATATGCCGAAATATTAAAACAATGAAACAAAATCTTATAATTTAGTATATTTATCAATAAGCATGAATGAATTGCAAGTCAAACGACAATTACTTTGTAAATTAGAAAACAGTGATTATTTCGTAGAATGGGGAAGTAAAGTTGCAATTATCTTTAATAAAAGAAATAAAAAGTACCGTATAGAGGAAACTGATGGCACATATTCGTTAGAGTATGATTCTGACTATGAAACTGTTAAAATTGAAATCAATACCCGTGGAATGCATGAAAAGTTTGAACAATTAAATCTTCCAGATAAAGAGCAGGTTAGAAATTATTTTGGAAAAATCATAAAGTTTTAAATTTTTCCGCCATAGAGTCATCAGTTTTACTAAACCAATCAAAAACTATGTTGGCTGTAAACTCTGCTCTTAGATGCCTATGAATATATTGTATGAGATTTAGGATTTTATTTAGGCAAGTCCCAAGGTTGTAACTAAACCATAATCAAAAATAGATATCAATCTATTTGGAATTCTTTAACTTTAAATCAGATGTCTTTTTCAAGATATGGCATTTACATATTTTGTGGAGATCATATATCAGTGTAGATGTTCCTACTGTTTCTACTATTCCTAATAATATTGACTATAAATAATATATATATTGTAAATATATTTATATAATGCGTTAAATTTAAATTTTAGATTATGAGGGTAGATCATATTGCAATAGCCGTCAATAACGCCGAAAATGCTCTTGGAAACTATAAAAAAATATTGAAAATAGACAAAATAGAGACTGAGATGGTCCCTAACGAGAAGGTAAAAGTTGTAATGATGAATCTGCAAGATACACGTGTCGAATTATTGGAACCAATGGATGATGATAGTCCGATTAGCAAATTCCTTAGGGAGCGTGGTGAAGGCATCCATCACATTGCTATAACTGCTGATGAAATAGAAACTGATGTCAATCGAGCTAAAGACGGTGGTATGAGATTTCTTGGTGAATTAAGAACAGGCTCATACGGCAGGAAAATTACTTTTATTCATCCCAAGTCTCTCAATGGAGTTTTAGTAGAGTTTTGCCAAGCTCCACCTACACAATAAAAAACAGTATTGATCATTTTAAATAAATCATTACTTGTTTGGATTGTCATTTGTTTTTAGTGCCAATATTGGAAACTATGCGACGACATTTTCCATATCCAATTCGGTTAAAATTAAATATCTTTATACAATCCAAAATCATATATGATTTCGGTAATTCTTACATGAATCTATAATCTTTTAAATCTTTTATGAATATCCATGGTTCGTATAATGGTATAAACTAATTAATCCGGAAAGATAATATGCCATAATGCAAATTATTGCTATTCTGACATTTAGTTTTATGTTATTTTTTTCTAATATGGCAATTAGCACTGATGTTGATTTTGCTGAGGCAAAAACCAATGATTATATTTTGTATTCAAAACCTGTTTCAAATGAATATGTAGTAGCAAAGTCATTGGGATCCCAAAACGGTTCTACCCAAAACGATGCGGCGTTTTCAATAAATAGTTCTAGTGCGAAAGGCTTGTTGGTTGTTAAAGTAATTGTTAACAATGAGGATATAGGAAACAAGACTTCTTCTGATTTTAATATCAACATACATGCGAATGATCCAATTCCTATCTCTTTTATTGGTAATTCTAATGGGACAAATGTAAAACTAGGTATGGGGATGTACAGTGTCTCACAATCTACCTTTCCCGGATATGTTACAATATATTCTAGCGATTGTTTTGGCGGCATAATGGCCGTTGTAACCAAAATATGTACCATTACCAATAATTATGACAATTCTTCTTCATCTATAAAATAATCGAATAGTAATGCCTTCTCAAATCCATATTACAGTCCTATACTTTGCCAGTGCAAAGAATGCTACTGGTAAAAGAAGGGAATCAATTAAATTGCCTGAAGGTACCACAATTAGAGAACTGTTATTAAATATCACATCGACCCATCCAAGAATCAAAAATATCCTAAATAGCATTCAGATTGCTGTAAATTACAAGGTGGTAGATGCTGATGCCATTTTAAAGGAGGCTGATGAAGTGGCGCTTTTACCACCGGTTTCTGGAGGATAGTAAACATGGGTAATAGCAACAATAACATACAAAATACCAACAAGAAATCTAGTAATAATAGAAACAACAAATGTGATGATGAAGAAAATGAATATCAGTTTGTAGACCTTGATCCAAATATTAAAAGAATAACATCTAAGGAGATTGATGTTAAATCGGTGTTGGATTCCATAGATAATACCGGAGATTTCGGAGCTACAGTACTATTTATAGGAACAGTAAGAAACTATGGCGATAATGGCCAAGTTATAGGTATGAGCTATGAGGCATATGTAGGGATGGCGGAGAAGAGGATAAAGAACATTGAAATTGAAGTAAAAAAAAAGTGGGATGTTAAGGAAATTAGGGTAGTTCATAGAGTTGGGGATCTAAAGGTAGGTGATAACAGTATTACGATAGCGATATCTACACCTCATAGCAAAGATGCATTTGATGCTAGTCAATTCATACTCAACAAAATTAAGCAAGATATCCCGATATGGAAAAACGAGAGGTTATTGGATGGTAACACAAAATGGGTGAGAGGGAAAGATTTGCAACGGCAATAGGATATGTCCTTTGAGGCGTGTTTTATTTTTTTCACGCGGCAAAATCTTTTGTTTCTATACCTCTGCATTATTTTTAATTGTGTGATTTGTTTGGATGTTGGAATAAACATAGTCTTTATCTATATTAGATATAATTATTTTTGATAACAGATGGTTTTTAAAACTGATTCATACCAATCCGTGGAATATGCTTTCGCAAAACTTTATCAGCACATACAGCCGTGTTTGGAAACAGCATTAGTCCCGGTTTTTGAATCTAAAGGCTGTGTTTTAAGAGAGGATATTATATCTAATAACAATATACCCCCGTATTCCAGTTCACATATGGATGGATTTGCTTTAAAGTCTGATGACACGAACCATGCATCAGAATCCAAACCTATCACATTAAAAATTTCAAATTGTAAATCCATTTTGGGAATTCCACCTTCTGATGTTCTAAAATCAGGTGAATCTTACCGGATTCAAACTGGTGGGTATTTGCCTAACCCAGCTGATGCTGTTGTACCAATTGAAAACGTAAGAATCGTAGGTTCTGATTCGATCGAAATTTATTCACCAACCAAAAAAGGGAGTTTTGTATACCCTGCCGGATCTGACATTAAGGAGGGGGAAAAAGTTCTATCTAAAGGTCGAGTATTGAGGGCTCAGGAAATGGCTTTGCTGGCATTTCTTAACATTGGCATGGTACCGATATTTAGGAAACCAATAATTGCGATAATACCCACAGGAACCGAACTTACAGATGATGTCGAAGAAAACAAAAAAAGCAAAACACAAAAGATTGTCAATACAAATGGCCCTATATTATCATGCATAATAGAGGAAACTGGGGGATTACCATTGAATTTTGCAGTTACGCCTGACAAAATGGATGTTCTAGAAAAAAATATAAAGATGGCTTTAATAAAATCTGATATTGTAATTACCCTAGGTGGATCTTCTGTTGGGGAGCATGACATAGTGGAAACAACAATTAACTCATTTGGGACGCCGGGTGTATTGGTTCATGGTGTAAAGCTAGATCGCGGAAGAGTATCGGGTTTAGGTGTGATTAATGGTAAACCCATATTTATATTACCAGGGCCAATACAAGGCGCATTAAATGCATTTATTGTATTTGTTCGGCCTTTAGTTAGGAAATTCTCTGGCCTGTCCCAAAAAAGTGATGTAAAAATTGTAGCCACGATCACTGAAAATTGGCAGGCCCGCAAAAAATTCTTTAATTTCACAAAAATACTATATGTCAATGTTTCTCGAGATGAAGATAGGTTTTTAGCAAAGCCTATAATTGGTGAAACACAAAGTATGTCTTTACTGATTAAAAGTAATGGATATGTCATAATACCAGAGAGAGTAACAAGTATCAATTCGGGCGAAAAAATTGGAGTGAATTTGCTACCTGGTTTTTCTTATATTGGAGATAGCTGGATATGTTGAGCTGCACTATTTCCAATTAATATGTATTTGCGTACTATTCTCTTAAATAAGCAAAAATATTTTTAGTTATTTATACAATGAATAAAAACACGAATAATTGAAATTGTTCCATATCTGTGTGAGAAAGTTGAGATAAAAAAAAGTATTTTTGAAGTAAGGAAAATATTAAAGAGTACGCTATAAACATCTTTTACATAATTACCTGTCGTTTATCTTTATTTTTATTTGCTCGGCCATAACCATATCTTCCTCACTCAGGCATTTTGTAATACCGTTTTTTATCAGTTTCAATTGAAAATGACCTGTTACAAGTTGATAAAATTAAGGCAGCATTTAACAAAACAATTCACATTTGCAAAATATTGACACTATAATCGATTTTTAATGCTTTTTGTGTGTTTTCTATATATAGATTACACATATCATAATTTATGTATGAGCATGATCGATGTTGGCGACAAACCCGAATCATATAGGACTGCGATTGCACAGGCGCTAGTATTTTTTAATCCTAATATAATAGACCAGATAAAAGATGGGAATTCTCCTAAAGGAAATGTATTTGAAGCAGCAAAAATCTCTGGTACATTGGGCGTAAAGAGAACTGCCGAGTTGATACCATATTGTCATCCAATTCCTATTGATGGGATCAAAGTAAATTTTGAGATCGAACAAACCTTCATTAAAATAACGGTTAAAGTAAATAGCGTTTGGAAAACTGGAGTTGAAATGGAGGCACTAACAGGGGCATGTGTTGCAGCGTTAACCATTTATGACATGTTAAAGCCGATAGATGAATCTTTGTCTATAGGATCGATAAAAGTTTTAGAAAAACATGGTGGAATTGGAGATTTTAATGAAACGTATAACAGAAAACTTAACGCTGTTGTAATTGTAGTCAGTGATTCTAGAAACGAGCAACAAGATGAGTCTGGAAAAAGAATAATAAATGCACTATCTGATAATGGCTTTGATGTAGTTGACTATAAAATAATACCGGATGAGAGAAAATCAATAGAATTTGAGCTGAACCGATTTTGTGAAAAACAAAATATAGATATCATTATAACAACTGGAGGTACCGGATTAGGCCCTCGCGACGTAACACCTGATGCAACAAAAAACATTGTGGAAAAAGAGATTGATGGCATTGTGGAAAGCCTTAGGATGTATGGACAAAGTAGAACACCACTTTCAATGTTGTCTCGAGGAATAGCGGGAATTAAAGGAAACACAATAATAATAAATCTACCCGGAAGCCCGACTGCAGTATCTCAGTCAATTAATGCATTATTCCCGGGAATAATGCATGCTTTTAAAATGATGATGGGGCATGGGCATAAAAAACAGTAAATGATTTTATCTGAATTTTTATCGTTGCATTATAAAAATTCAAGGAATCAAAATCCTTATTTTCCACGTATTATAAATTTTGGATTTTGTTATTTGTGTATGTGACATATGGAGTTTCATTGTACGTTGCGATTTGTGAGTTGATATCGTCTTCCTTTCATTGAACCTTCTAACTTATCTACTGTAATTGTGCCTTTATAAGAAACTTGATTTTGAGACGAGTCAATTCCGGATAAAGTTACCACAACCACGCAATTTGCATATTATTCTGCACCGTGAATATGTTCTTTTGTAACGCCTTGAATATTGGCAGCATTAACATTGAATGATACACTTTCACCAGATTGTGTAAATTCTGCCATGCCAGTAGCCTCTGATCCTGTAGTGGGAAAATCTTTTTGACCTGAGAGTTTGGATTGAATTTGGTATTTGTGCAACTGCAGCAAAATTTAAGCTGGAGGCACTACAATCCCAGTAGCCAAATTGTTTGCAATAGCAAAAACTATTGCTGTATTAATATTATACTCTTTGATACATATTGACATCATGGTATTTTACAGACGCTCTAAATGCGAATCCAATTCTATTAAATTCAGTAGGTATAATGTGTTTTCGGTTTTAGTTGACCAAAACTCCTGCCCTGATTCCTGATGAATTAGCGTTAAAATGAGTGACCTTTGTTTTATTGTCTGGTTTTCCATTAACCTATAAATCCGTGCTATTTTATCATCCATATCCTCTGATGCCTTCATTTCCTGAGCTAACCTGTTGTTGCCTTTTTCCAGTTGACATTTATATGGTTCATTTGACAAATATGTTTGATCGGTTTTATTCTATTTCTGTATAATTCTCAATATTGTGGATGTGTTGGATTTAAATTTGCTGTATGTTAGTGGTTTATTATTTGATTACATCGACAACACAATAAATTTATGATTCATTTCTAATTGCGATTTATGGCGTTACTTGTGAATAGATTTATTTTAAGTTTTGCCTATACTGAAATTAAGTATGGATAGCAATACATCAACCAGTTGGAAAAGCCGAATTCCAATACTATTGGTTGCCTTTAGTGTATTTTCCATTTTGATATTGGGGGAATTTCCTATTGCAAAGAGCATAACCCACAATCAAGGTAAAGTCTTTGTGATGTATGCAGGGTCCCTAGTAAAGATATTTGAGGATGTGATAGGACCGGCTTTTCAGAACGAAACAGGCTATACGTTTGTAGGGGAGGGTAAGGGCTCAGTCCAAGTTGCAAATATGATTAAAGATGGATTCAGAAATCCCGATGTATTTGTAAGTGCTGGAGCAAATCCAATCTTAAAGTTAATGGACAATAAACCATCCCTTGCAGAATGGCTTTTAGAGTTTGGCTCTGCTGAAATAGTAATCTCCTACTCGACAAACAGTCCATACTATGATTATTTCGAGAAATCAAGAAAAGGCGAACTCCATTGGTATGAGGTGCTTTCAAAGCAGGGATTGAAATTTGGCAGAACGGATCCCGAATTAGATCCAAAAGGATACTATGCCATTATGACTGCAAATTTGGCCAATTTCTATTACAATGATTCATCAATCAAAGAAAGGATTTTGGGTGAAGATAGGAACCCAAAACAGATTTTCCCTGAAGAGATACTAAAAACGATATTGGAGTCAGGGCAGCTTGATGCAGTGGTCGCATACAAACATGAATCTGTTTCCAGGGGACTTCCATACATTACACTGCCTAAAGAGATCAACCTTGGTGATCCCTCGTTTTCTGCTTTCTATAAAAATGCTAATTATACGTCAGAATCAGGCCAGAACACAATTTATGGAGAGCCTATTTACCTCTCAATCACAATACCAAAAACAGCTAAAAACATTGATCAGGCAATCTCCTTTGTAAAATTTATACTATCCGAAAACGGTTCGCAAATATTGGAAAATCAGGGAATACGCTCTATTGATTTAATGTCTGACGGAAACATGGAAAAAATGCCCATGCCTATAAGAAAAGTGATTTCCCACTAATATAATCAAATAAATACATTAATGGCAATAGACTTTACAAATTTATCTGTTTAAGTAGGTACTTATGACTAAAAAGGACAAAATAATCAATTTTAACCTAATAATGTGTATTTTAGCTGCTATATCTGTTATATATATAATTTATCCTCTAGTCAGTATCTTTACTTTTGTAGAACCACAAAGTCTGCTGGATTCAATCACAAGACCTAAAATTATTGATGCCTTAGTTCTCAGTATAATAACTGCATCAATTTCAACTATGCTGATAACCGTATTTGGAATACCATTTGCATTCTGGCTGGCTAGGTATAGGTTTCCAGGCAGTTTTTTATTGAGAGTTGTTGTTATCATTCCATTAGTTTTACCGCCATTGGCAAGCGGTGCACTTCTTTTAGGCGTATTTGGTCCTCAATCAACTATGGGTAGGGTTTTTCCTGAAGTGGAGTTTACGCAATCTTTGATTGGAGTCATAATAGCCCAAACTTATGTTGCTTCTCCATTTATGGTTCTAGCAAGCCTGGCTGCATTTGAATCGGTTGACGAAACATACGAAAAGATTGCACGAGTTTTGGGCAAGAAAAAAATAGAAGTCTTTGTAAAGATCTCGCTCCCATTGGCTAAAAAGGGGATTCTCATAGGGTTTGTGATGACTTGGATAAGGGCTGTAGGCGAGCTTGGAGCAACAATAATGATGGCATATAATCCACACACAATCTCTATCCAAATATTTGAAGATAATGCAATAGGTGGGTTGCGACAGGCCATTCCAAGTATAATACTGGTCATCTTTCTCTCAGTTGCTATAATGTTTCTGTTTTCTATAATAATGAAAAGATCGGACTATAAAGCAACAAAAAACGTTCTAAACCTTAGGTTATGGAAAGGCAGGAAGTATTAATATGGTGCTAGAACTTGTTGATGTTACCAAGGACTTTCCTGGATTCAGGTTAGGGCCCTTGAATTTGAAATTAGAAGACGATAGCATTTTAGTAATGACTGGACCTACAGGTAGTGGTAAAACTACAATTCTTAACCTAATTGTTGGACTGATAAAACCTGATAGTGGTTCAATAATCATCGATGGTGTGGATATAACTAACTTGCCTGTGGAATCAAGAAACATAGGCTATTCGTTTCAAAATCCTTGTCTATTCCCAAATATGAGGGTATTTGAGAACATTGTATTTGGACTTAAAAAAGAGGATAAAAAGAAAAAAGATTTTCAGATAAAAAGGCTTTTTGAAAGCCTTGGAATCTTACACCTTTTAAATCGCCATATACACGGGCTCAGTGGTGGCGAGATGCAAAAGATATCCCTTGCACGAATGCTGATAACTGAACCAAAAATAATGCTTATGGATGAGCCTCTTGCTCACCTTGATGATCAAACTAAAAGAAATGTCAGAGTGGATCTAAGGAGAATACTTAAAGATCAAAGAGTATCTGGAATTTATGTAACGCATTTTGAAGACGATGTTTATGCTCTTGCTGACTCGATATTGGTGTTAAATAAAGGTTGTATTGAGAGGACGGGTACTTTGGGATCGATCTTATCCTATTCTGGTCACTCGCCATCGCCATTCTTATGTGAAATTTTTAAGGGCGGCTATAACTACCTTGAAGGTAGGGTGGCCGCATCAAAAAATGGTGTTACTATTTTTAAAATCGGATCTCATAATATCGAAACGCTAGGGGAGTATCCAATCGATTCCACGGTTGGAGTATTGATAAGGCCGGAGGACATCATCCTTTCACTGGAACTAATAAAGACTAGTGCTCGTAATGTAATGAAGACAAAAATAACCAGAATTGTTAAGTCAAATCTAAATACTGGGGTTATTGATGTACACCTTGTAATTGATGGCATTCGCTTGTTAAGCAGAATCACATATGAATCCGGGGTTTATCTTGGAATTAAGGAGGGTGATTGGGTTTATGCTGTGTTTAAAGTCCC
The DNA here is from genome assembly GCA_016782225.1 of Nitrososphaeraceae archaeon. Classification (GTDB taxonomy): domain Archaea; phylum Thermoproteota; class Nitrososphaeria; order Nitrososphaerales; family Nitrososphaeraceae; genus Nitrosocosmicus. The sequence continues at coordinate 19,486 of JADDOW010000098.1, read as the reverse complement.
ATCGCCTAATATAATACGCGATGAAAATTAACAGATAAATCAAAATAGTGATATCTAGAGGCGATAGTTTGATGAATCATGTTAAAAATAACTGGTCATATTGATGAAAAAATAATCTATAAAAGATCGTCACTCAAATTAAAGATTTTCTAAACGGTAACTATGTTTATCTTTGATTTATCACGTTTTTTTATTTTAATAAATGAAGCCATAACAGTATTGAAATAATTTAGATTTTCATAATGCTAAGAATGACTAGTAGACTGCTAGCATAATTTTAAGGGCATTTGTTAGCTTTCCTGAAAAACTCGATCAGTTATAATTAATTAATAAAACTAAACTATTATTGCATAATATGACATAGGATCCTTTTAATTTATGATTTGGAAAATTATGAAATTTTATATTTTAAAATATAATAAATATAATAAATATTATAAATAATACTTGGCGATAAATAAAAAAATTCATCAAGGGGGAAAAAACTTAAATCATTTATATCATTAATTTACATGTGACCCGGAAGTTATTCCATTTACATTATGCGGTCCTTTTTGTTTGTGGATCTGCTGCAGGCCTATCTGCGTTGGCCATATCTTTGGTTTTCAACATTTCTGTCAATGGCCTGTTTATTCCTGATTTGGCCTCACAAGCTTTGATTTCGCTAACTTCAGGCGAAATAGAATCTCAAGCAGTGGGAATATTAGGGGATTATGCCAAATACTCTTCATTTATCGGCGCGATTGTCGTTAACCTGTTATTATATGGCATAATAGGCGTTTTTCTAGGTGTCTTGTTTGACAAAATCAAATCAAAAAGGTACATCAACAGGTCAATTTTCTCATCAATCGTTTCGTATGCTATTTTACTTGTAATCACCCTAGTCTTGATAATGGTAAATACCTTGCCAGGGCAAAACATTTCAATCCCGCCTATATGGCTTGCCTTCTTGATTTTACCTCATGTTGCATATGGTTTTATATTCTCCTCATTTTTTGAGAAATTAAGAAAGGATAAAACTTCTTTATCTTCTATTGCTGAGCGGAAAACACAGGAAAATGATAAATTGACAAAAAGGCAACAAAAGACCGCAATAACAGCAGAAGTGGATTACAAGAAAAGAGCTTTGCTACGGGCTATTTTGGTTTCAGTAATTGCCATGCCTTTAATTTATTTTGGATTGAACCGCATATTCTCAGGTTCGGGACAACAACAGCAAATACCCTCTTCTCCGTCTTCGATATCGCAACTTCCCCAATTAAAATCGAGGCCGATACCTCAGGGATTTGAAGGTCCAAAAATGACCCCATTGCTTGATGCCGAAGTAACACCGACATACCTTTTTTACCGAATTGATAAGAATACAATAGTTCCCGTGGTGAATGCAAAAGAATGGGTTCTCACAGTAAAAGGACTTGTAGATGCCCCTTTGAACATAGATTATAACGAAATAAAATCAATGGATTCAATAGAGCAGTATGCTACACTTACTTGCATTAGTAACAAAATAGGGGGTGACTTGGTGAGTACAGCTTTGTGGAAAGGGATCCCTCTCAAAGACCTTCTAGCAAGAGCAAAGGTCAAACCGGGTGCGAAATATATTGTATTTAGGTGTTCTGATGGGTATGACGTTGGAATACCGCTGGAAAGCGGACTTATGGATGGGACAATCTTGGCGTATGATATGAATAACGAACCGTTAACAAATGATCACGGTTACCCGATCAGGGCAATAGTTCCCGGGTTCTACGGAATGATGAACCCCAAATGGATAACTGAAATAGAACTTGTTGACAAAACATATGAAGGGTTTTGGCAGCGTAAGGGTTGGAGCAACAAAAAGAACGAAAACATATATTCCTTTATAGTTACCCCTGGCACCCAAGACATCAAAAACAGATTTCCAAATCTGGTCAATGAAACCTTTGCTATTGATAAACCAAGTCCAATTGCAGGTGTTGCTTTTGCGGGCGACCGCGGAATATCTAAAATAGAGGTTAGTTCCGATGGAGGCAATACCTGGAAATCAGCCATTATCAAAGATCCCCTGTCCAATTATACGTGGGTTCTATGGACTAGCGGGTTTACTCCGAAAGTTGCTGGTGATTATAAAATTGTTGTTAGGGCTACCGATAAAACAGGGCAGGTTCAAACCTCTGAATTTGAAGATCCGTTTCCAAATGGTGCATCTGGTTACAATGCTATAAATGTAAAAGTATGAAAATAGTTATTAGTGGCATTGTCATTGACAATAACATAATACCATATCATTTTATTTTATCATTAATTAAACATTGAATTCCCAATAATATATTTGGTATCTTTAAAAGATTAGTAATTATTTAGATTCTGTTCGTTCTTCAGGTGCAGATTTTGGGTGTTCAAAAATGGGTGGTATATGGTTATTGTTGGTTTTGATTAAAAAAGCCTCTTGGTATCGGAAATACATAGGCTTTTTCATTTCTTATTTTTTGCTTTGTTAACTCCCTAATATCATATTCAAGATAAAATCACCTTGATTCAGGTATAGCATTAAGAACCAAAGAATCTACATCCAATCACGACAGAGTATTCTGGTGTCAATCATGACTTTATTATGCCCACACCATCATAGAATCCAAAATTTTCCCACATGCCAACAAATTAAAGTTTATTCAGATACTGGTTCTTTAGTGACATCTACAACTGATATGGATGCTTTAAAAATTGTATGCCTTGCAACAAATTGAAACTTTATCCCACTCTAATGGTTGGCATAGGGAAAGGTAATGTCCATTCAGGAATACTTCCACATTGCAAAATATTTTATTTAAACGATGGTAACCGACCTTATTTTGAAGATTGGAATCATATTGATGATGTAGCTATAGAGAGGTGATGAACCATGTGCAACAGAAAATCCACCGTAAACCCTTTTGGAATAAATTTTCTTTGGCGCTATAAAATTTTGTTTGCAGACAATTTTGCCATATCGGAAATTGGTACCGCCAAAAACCATGCACCCATCCTCAACACCAAAGGGTTAAACAGAGCCAAAAGATTGGACATTGTACAGCAACCAGTAAAATCATTGCATTATCGCAGCATGTATAGATCGTTGACTTTTCTTGTCTGTGACATTGCATCAGGTTAACTTGCTGTGGGATCAGGAATTGGCATGCTAGTCATTGGTTATGTTATTGGCGCAGTTTGCATCCTTGCACATAAGCACTGTACCAAATCACAAACTTCCTGTGGAAAGACTACTACGTCTATTCAAATGCCCTCAAACTAGATTATATATAGTTTCACGGTATTACATAAGTGTCACATTTCTACTGGAGAACGCCTGTAGCACATGGGCTACTGAACTTATAAGAATTCACCTTAAGTATATCTATCGCTGATTCCTATATATATGCCATACAATTCTATAACGTAGTTTATAACGTAGTCTACGACGTAGTAGTCTGATGGAAAGTTTATTGCTTGCCTTTTGTTTTGTTGAAAAATAAAAGGACAACCAAAAAAAAGGAAAGAAAATTATTGAAAACTTTGGATACAGTAACAATTCTTGATGAACCAGCAAAAGGGGTTTTTGGCTAAATCAACCCCCTCAACCAAACAAAGGATAAACAGTTTTTGTTTTGGTTCACCAAAAGACTGGTTTTGTGAATGTGACGTTAGATCCTCTATGGCATATAAAATTTTTAATGACACAAAAGAAGTATTGGAAATTATGTGATCCATTAGAGATTAAATGTTGAATATGATTTAATGAAATGCGCTGCAAAACCTGAAAATTGTTTCAAGGATACTAAAAACAATGGCACAGGATGAAAGAAAAAAATAATTGAGAGAATCCAATAGTTAGATGATGTTTTAAAATTAGGGATCTAAAGAGCAGATTTAGACACCTATCACAATCTTTTACCGACCTGTCAGAAAATGTGCAGAAAATGATATTTTGTTATTGATGATGAAACAATGGCCTTAGTTGCAAGTCAGGAAAACACTTGGATTGATTCAAAGCTTGATACGCATAAATAAACACCGTTTTCAACACCCGGTGATGGAGACAGAACCACTATTAATGATTATTTTGTGAAAAGTTTATGTTTTCTTTGAATCTAATTAGTGTTTGAATTTAGTTTTAGTAGCGTTATTGATTTATACTAAATCTCAGTTTAACAATACGTACTCTAGCCACCGATAGTGTGCATAACATTCATTGTGGGTTTTAGGGCATTAGATTTAATTATGCTGACAATACCCTCTGGTTTTTTCTTTACGCATTCAAGAATAAATTTTTTTATTTCATTATCTGATTTTCTGTTTTGCAATACATATTTCAAATCATAACCTTGTTTTTCAAATAAACAAGTAAATAATCTGCCCTCGGAATTTATCCTTATCCTATCACAGTTATTGCAGAAGGGTTCTGTTATGGAGGGGATAAAACCAATTATGCCTTTCTTATCTTCAAAAGCATAAAGCCTTGCTGGATCAGACTTATCATTATCTAAAGGCACAAGTTTCTGTACATCCCTACCTATTATATCCATTGTCTCTCTTTTACTAAAAACAAGATTGGAGTTCCAAACGCCTGTTCCATCTAAAGGCATGAATTCTATAAACTTTACTGTGACTCCAGTCTCCCTTGAGAATTTTGCAAATTCTGTAACCTCGTCATCATTCCATCCTCTAATTATCACAGAATTTATTTTCACTTTTAAATCTGCACTTTGGGCCGCATCTATTGAATCCAACACCTTTTTGAGACCGCCATCGATACCGGTCATGGATTTAAATCTATATTCACTAAAAGTATCCAAACTGATATTTACACTCTGCAGTCCTGATTCTTTAAGCTGTTTCACTTTATCTTTAAGCAACAGTCCATTTGTTGTCATGCTAATTGATTTTATCCCATCAACACCCGACAACAACTTTACAAGGTTTTCTATCTTGGGACGTACTGTAGGTTCACCACCTGTAATTTTTATATTGTCAACACCCAAATCTGCAAATATGGTGACAATATGAAATATTTGCTCATAGCTTAAAAGGTTATCCTGATCAAACCAGGTGGTATTGTTATAAGGCATGCAATATACACAGCGCATATTACACCTGTCTGTGACTGAGATTCTCAACTTTTTTGCGATTCTGCCAAATTCATCTTCCATATTTTGCTTTAATATGGAACCTTTCATGAGTTAATATTTAAAGTAAAGTTTATCATATTTAATTGTGTTTTTTTTTTGTATGATGGAGATATGCCATAAATAAATAAATAGATTTTTATTATTATCTTTAACATCGATTCAGCAAATGCTGAGTTGGAGATTGGCAATTAAATGGCGAGCAACAAGGTATCTGGTGAAAGTTCAAGAAAAGCATTCTTAATAGAAATAAGACAAAGAATCATCAGAATATCAATTGCGGTAATAGCAATAATCTCCATTTGTATGACCATGAGTATCACAATATTTGATTTTGGTGATTATAAGATGCTAATACTTTATCCGGATATCCTTCATAACATTTCATCTCAAATCATCTCTTTTATGAAAGATACTTTGTTGCCAAAAAATGTTAGTCTCATTCAAATTTCACCAGGTCAAGCTTTTTCTGCACAAATCTATGTTGCAATCGTAACTGGAGTAATTATTGCCTTGCCAATAGTTTTTGCAGAGGTGTTTGCGTTTATCAGTCCTGCTCTCAAACATCATGAAAAAAAGGTTATTAAAAAAATTCTGTTACCTTCGATATTCCTTTTTTTAGCGGGATGCTTTTTCTCCTACTATATTGTAATACCTTACACAATCGAATTTTTATATAAATATGGGGAATCAATGACAGTTATTTCTTTTTTTGATGTATCTCTGTTTATTTCGTTTGTCATGCAGATGATGATGGTTTTTGGATTTGCATATCAGCTGCCTTTGATGATGTGGGCACTTACCACAACTAAATTTGTCAAATCCATGTTTTGGAAAAAAAACTTCAGGTATATAATGATTATACTTGTTATTATTGGTGCAATCATAACACCTGATGGCAGTGGTGTTTCAATGTGGTTTGTTACAGGGCCCCTGATCTTTCTTTATGTTATTGGATTGTTGTTAATAGAACTTAAACTCAACAAGAATGGCTAAAACCTTTACCATGATTTTTCTTAAAAAACTAGCGGCTTGATTTTACTATAGTTAAATATATTTTTTAGGTGCCATAAGAAAAAGGCAGAATTAGGATTTATCTATAAAATTACATTACAATTTGTTTTATAATCTCTTAAATGGAGTAATCTAAACCACCTAAAATAGTAATTTTTCAGTATGATGCGCAACATAAATATTTATTTTGATTTTAAGATTGCTTTCAATATAAGATCATTAATATTGTACAATTGCAGCAAGAGATTATGAGTGAATCTTCTAAATTTAAATATGGAATGGTGAAAGAAAAAACAGTAGATGGCTTCATAAATGACATCATGGAGGACAATATTGATTTTGATTATTCTACAAGTTATCAATCCGATAACAATGAGGTTTATAGTTTTATCAATGAACTGCACTTAAAAATAATCCGCTATCTAAAAGAAGACAAATCACCTGAAAATAACGCCTTTTACGAAATACAGGATCAAATATTTTCTGATTATTTAAAATTAAAAATTTACGGAATCATCTATAGGAAACACACTGTTTCAGACTGATTCTTTAACTTTTCTTTTCTGATTGTGACATACTGATCAATATCATAATCTAATGGCTATGCAAAAGGTTTTTTCCTTATGATTACACTTTATACACCTGGATGTATATCAATAATGACGAATCTTAATGACCCTGTAGATAAAGACAAAAAAAAGGTGTATGTGTGCATGAGGTGTGGATTTGACATGACTGAAATGACTGTTTGTCATCTAAAATGTTTTAGATGTGGTGCGGAACATGATTGTTCAGATAAGGGCAATTTTTGGTAAGCAAGTAAATAAATTAAAGAACAAAAAACTATATGGTATTGTATATTTTATATTGCAATAACCTTTGATATTCTCCATTGCTATATGCACTTAGCATTTCTTTGATAATTCCAATAAAATTAGATTAAGACTCGATCAAATATATTCAAAAATTTATTAGGCTATGATGATTATTTTAATATTTCATTTAAACTAAATATGCGGTATGTTAAATACTGCAACACTAGAATATTATTTTATGGCTTAACATGTTTCATCAATCTATGTTCCCTCATTACAGCCACAACATTTAGAGAAATGTTTTGCTGTTGTTGTTGATGATGTGTTTTATATCTGTCCAAAGATAAGTTGAAAGTATTGTTGATGAAAACAATCCGTCTTAGTTGCCTGGGATTTTGTACTGTTGTTTCTACAAAGGCATGCCAACTATAGGCCAATCTATACATGCCAATAGAGTGTAGAACAACGGTAACGACCTAGAGTAAATGAATGTTAAAAACTCTGTATAAAAGACAGCACCTTAGTTATTCCACATAACTGCAAAGCATCATTTAATCTCCTTACCTATTTCTTCAAGAAACACAAACTCTGATAATGGTTTTCTTTCCCTTGGCATGAACGCTTTCTCTTTATACCTGTCTGGCAATATGTTGTGAGAATCCTGGTAGCCTATTGCTATCATAATGCCTACTTCATATTCTTCAGAAATGCGAAACAATTCCATTGCCTTCTCCCTGTTAAAGCCTCCCATCTCATGCATGATTAAACCCTGGTTGAATGCTTCAAGAAACATATTTTCATTTGCAGCCCCAAGATCATGGAAATGTAGTCTATTATGATTTCCATTGTCTGTATAGCTTTTTTTTGCTATCGCACAGATCAACACCGGTGCTCTTTTGGCGTAAGAGTTTATTTCAAGAAGGACTGACTGTGCTTCCTTTAGTTTGTCTGGGTTATCATTGGTAAAAACAATGTATCGCCATGGCTGTTCATTTCTGGAAGAAGGCGCCCATCTTGCAGCCTCAAGAATTGAAAGTAATTTGGTTTTTTCCACCGACCTTGTAGAAAAAGCCCTTGCGCTCCATCTTTTAGCTATGAGTTCATGGATTGGAAATTCTGTTTGAGCAGGTTTTGTTATTATGTTGTCAGTCAAATCAAACCATCTATTGATATTTTTTCCTTCTTATTATTGTAGGTATACAATGTAGTGACTGGAAAGCAGTCCTCTGCCTGTTCATCCATCCACTCATATGTAAAATTAATAGCAATTCTATGATTTCGCATTTGTTTTGTTTTGTTTTGTTTTCATTTAAGGCTAAAGCATAGTTTTTTGTTTGTTTTCTGTCCGTTGATCAATATAATGTAGAGAGGTAATTATGCCTATCAATGCATAAAACAAAGATAAATTCAGATCATACCAAAGTAAGGATAATCTATAATTATAAACTGGATCAATATGAGTTTAATAACATCTGGGCAGTACAACCACCTTAATAAATCATTATGTTATCTAAATTGTTCGGACAATTACAGTTAAATAAAAAATATATTTAATTTTATCTAGATGGAAATTCAGGAAAATATTTATAAAATCAAAAGCTTGAACGATACTGGTGTTTCTGTGACCCTTACCTTAGTTGAAGATATGGAATTAGAACCTGTTTCTCAACAACAACTTATGCTTGAGGCAATTAATCGTGCCATCCCCGACAAAGAGATGCGAGATCAACTACAGCCGATTATGGAGGCAATGTTGAAAGCACAACCTCAAACAGTTATTCAGTCATATCCTCAAACACATATAACAATTACAATGCCTAAAAGAAAATATGAGAATTATGGAAAACCGCAAGTTGGGGAATCTCTTATTATAAATATTTTGCCAAAAAATTGATGATAAATGTAATATTTGATAAAACAATAAAAATTTTTTTTAATTATTAGTTGTTCCATTTGTTTCTAGAAACTTGGTATTACCAAATAATTTTCCTCCATTCTGACTGCTTTATATAATTGATAATAATTGGCTATGTCTGTTATCAAATCAAGTTACGAAAGAGGATTATTGTTTGTGCTTATTGGTGGATTACATGTAAAATATTAAATGTTGACTAAGGGTTAACTGGAAAATTAAATGATCTTTATCAAATAGGCTTCTAATATAAAATATCCCGTATTACTGTTTTATTATGAGAATAAACAATATGGAGATCTTTTTCGGTTGAGGTAGGCATTGGCGCTATTAATAAGAGTTCACAATAGTATTATTATAATTATTATTTAGTTTAAAATGACCTGTTTGAGCATTATTATCCATTGTTCAATTAAATTAAATTCCTAATTTTTATAGATATAGTGGAGTTATAATATATGTAATTATTCAACATTTAACAAATCAAGTTCAATTAACTAAAGTTAAAATAATCAAAAATAAAATATTAATATTTGCATATAAATAATTAATAGGTATGAATAATGAAAATCGTTCAATGCCAATTTGTTTTACTCCAGACCAAATAAAGGCCTTGGAAGAATACGCAAAGAAAAAAGGTATGCTGAATTGCAACCAAGCAATTGAAGAAATAATTGAATCTCTCTAAATTTAGTCGTAATACCATCCACAACATTAAATATCAAATATCTTTTTTTTAAGTCAAATTATAGCATTTACCTATATAAAGTAAAATCCATTAGATTTTTTTGGAAATAATTTAAGATCAATTTTATCTATTTTTTCTTTTATTTTTAGCATCCAAGTATAACTAAAAGTTTTGATTTGGTTGCACATTGTTATAATATTTTCTTTATTTGGTATCGTAATTTCATGGTTTTAATCATTGTTTTTGAATCTGCGAGAGTAAAACGCCAAGATTAAAAATTTATTTTATTATTCTTCTTCTTCATATAGTGGATATGGATTTCTTTAATTTATTTAAAAAACATAAATGCCAAAATTGTTGCAGACGATTTTATAAAGTGGAAAACTATATGCATCATCAAATGTTATATCATTCTGATAAAAATAGATATGACTGTTCAAACTGTGGACTTAAGTTTCCAGATATGGATAGATTAAAAAATCATATAAAGATATATCACTCATATAAAAAAAATAAAAGTCATTAATTTCACCTATAATTTATAAAACCTGTAATAGATCAGCTTCACATTTTAAAAATAAATTTCTTTTAATCTGTGTCTTTTTTATTTTTAGTTTATTAAAATTATTAAATCGTCTAGTTTTTTTTCTGGTCGATTTAAAAGGTATTAAATTAAAAATTTATTATTTATTTCATCAATAACTATATAAACCAAAGTGTTTTGATGCTTTTTAAGGATAAGAAAAGATGTTTTTTCGATATATATGGAGTATTCTTTATCTATCCAAAAGTAAATGCAAAAGTCTCAAATCCCTTTCCCTTAATATCCATTACAAGTAAATGACTGCCATTATAGGATGGATGGTTTACTATGTTATACAGTCTTGGACCGTCAATTATAAATTTGGAGTCATTTCCTATATCTATGCCTTTAGAATTGCTCTTCAGCGAATTTCCGTCTTCGTATACTGTTACATTTCCTTCTCCTCCCGCTACCAAATTCACAGATTTGGAGGTATAGTTTAATACAATACGTCCATCGGTATCACCATTTAACTCCATGCTTTCAGGATTATTTTTCCATTGTCCTTCTAGGTATATTGTGTTGGGTTTAATGCTAGAGTTGGATGGGATGGCATATGTAACATTTTCACCAGGATGAAAACCCTCTGAGTTTCCTAATGATGAACCCGGAAATTGATATCCAAAATACATCTCTGGAGTTTTAATTTTTGTAAAGTCTACTGATTGCGAAAGAAAACCGCTCATTTTATTATTGGATTTGTCTAAATATTCATTCTTGTAAAGGTATATAGCATTTTGATCGTTATTCTCTATACCCCGTTTGATGTTTCTTTCAGATAATAGGGATTGAATTGCATTTTCTGTTTGATTATAGTCCCCTTCACCAACCTTATCGTATCTTATATATCCCTCATCGTCAACAAGATACATTCTTGGCCAATAGTTGTTTGCATATGCATTCCATGTTTTGTGATCATTATCTTGTATAATCGGATAGTTTATGCCATATCTGTGCATTGCTTTCTCAACATTATCAATATCTTTTTCAAACTTAAATTCTGGTGAGTGTACTCCAACAACAACCAATCCTTTATCGGAATATTTTGTATCCCAGTCTATAAGGTGTGGGAGGGTCCTTAAAACATTAATACAGCTATAAGTCCAAAAGTTGACAAGGACGACCTTTCCTTTTAAGCTGGCCATTGTAATCGGCTGCTGCTGACCACTACTGTTACCATTGATGTTTAAGTATCCGCCAGAATTCTCAAATTCAGGTGCCAGCTTAAACTGCGACTTGTCTATTATGTTTTTTTTATCATTGTTTTCTTTAATAGACATGGCCTTTTCAATACTTGTGTTCGATGAAATGATTTTATCGCCGCCAAAAGAATAGTCGGAAAAATATGTTGAGCCAATTGCAACTAATGTAATAATTGTTATTCCGATTAGGATTATAAGATTATTCTTATTCATATTTATTTAATTGATCCTTTCAATACAATTGCTGCCAGCATAGATATCGCTTTTTAACCTTGATGGGTACAAGAAAAATAATATGTCCATGAAATGATAAGGAGACAACAACAACTCTCTTCTTAATTCTAATGAGTCTGCTTTTTTTACTGCAACCATCAATACTCTTTAGTTGAACTGCATTATTATAATTTCCATATCGCGTCCGATTTGAATCGGATTTAGACATTGTTAAAGGATAAGTGGATATGCTTGAAGAAAAATGGGTGTTGTTAAGAGGTATTATTGAGATGTGATTACTTGGTAAAATGAAAAAAATAACCTGTTGTAGAACCGAGATGAATTTGAGGGTTCACAGAATAAAAAGCGTATTTCTTTTAAAGAAACTATTTGCTTAATTGATGTGGATTGCTCCAATATCATGTAATTTTATTCCCTCCTCTGAATTAAAAAAAACATCATTTACGCTTTGTACATTTAAATGGTTTTTCATTAAATGCCGTGGCAAGACTTTGTATGTTTTGTAAAGTGTGATACAGAGACTATATGCTCATAAAGTATTAGAACTGCTTCTATATCTTCATACGTTTTGTAGTCAAATTCAATCAAGCCGCTATAACCAAAAAAAAGTGATGGTGTCAAGGCAAAGGTAGTGTTTTTAAGAATCCTTTGCAAATGAGATTTATGAATATCATCAACATTATGTAAAATAAGATAAAAGAAAAAAAGGAATGGTCATACGTACACGTTGTCCTTTACCAACGATTCCAATATCCCTAATACCTGCTCAAGTGGCCGATCTGAGCTATAGATAATGAGTGTGTGATCTCCGGATTTATTGTCAGGCCAATACCCTCCTGGGCAATAGTCGCATGCAGAATAAGTAAAATTGTGCTCACTCAAAATGCCAATCCCATTTTCATTGAACGCCTGCCTGTAGTAGGCCAATGAGCCTGGGTGAGTATTGCCCTCATTATCCTTGTTGTTTTCCACTTGGTTGGTTGGTGTATAGAAACCGCCTATGACTTGATTGCTGCTTTTGTTGCTCTGGTTGTTGTTTTCCAACACCGTAACTGTCCCTTCTTTTGATTCATACTCTGTGTTAACTATGGAGTATCTCCCAACAGGAAGGGTGACCGGTTTGGAACTGTTTGTATAGTCCAACACACCTGTTGAGTACACTACATCTGCCTCATCGCCACTGGTCTCATTGCCATCAATTTTGACCAGTTCCATGCTCTGTGGATGTGGCGTGTCCCAGGGTGCATCGGCATTTAGGAATGCCAATTCTGTACCTTCGTAAATGATGAGGTTTGTTGGGATATGATATGCGTTTTTATCTGTAATTAGTTTATGCGGCTCCTCCACCCAGCTTTCATGTGCCTCATTTGCAATTAACATGACAAATGCGTCTATGTTGGAAGGAAGCTCTAAACTCTCGGTTGTATGAACTAACTGTGCTGATGGAATGGAGGGGGAAAATGTGGCGTTAGGGAGCGTCATTTCCCTGAGCGGATGCGGAAAGCAAGAAGCTGTTACTTTCGTTGTATCCAAAACAAATGAGTAATGATGCTGTTGAGATTGCCAAAAATGCTAATAAAGGTATTATTCCTTTTGTGCTTGTTATGAATGCAAGAGCCATATGTCAACTTTGCATCCATAGCTTATAGTTCTTATCTAATTACCGATTCCAACACAAAATAAAAATGAACTTTAACTTGGAGAAAAAGGTTGAACACGCCTACTACTTTTATGATATAATTCAGAGGATATTTAATCGAAATGTTGACATAGTAGTCGTCTCTACCAAACTGATATGGATTTGAAGGGCCAATTTCAGTTTGATATGAAAGTTATGACCGGGCTAAGGATTCATCCGTCAATGAGATACAGATGCTTATGTTTTAACAAAATAATTTGATTATATATGACTGCGATTTTAGATCCACAAGATTAACTGTTATAATCAAAACCAAAGTTTTCTTGGTAAAACTCTATTTTCCTGTTAAACGGTAAAAAAAAATTATTAGTGGGTAGTGGTTATTACTGATAGTTATCAGCCATGTGCGAAAAGGTAATTTTGGGATAACTCTTAATCTGAAGTTATTGATATAAATGATTGAATTTGATGATCTTTTCTGTTGGTATATAATATAAAAATAATCTAAGATGCATAAGACCCAAGTAATTCTTCCGCTCTATCCAAATTGTTATTGATGTTATATATGTGCCCCTTTACTTCCTCTGTAGGCGCTTTCTCTGTTATTAGTTGTCTTAGCTCTTCTCTCATCATGACCTCTGTTGTTTCCATTAGTGTTTGATTCTTTTCAGCTATGGGAGCTTCCACATACTCATAATTGTCAAGATAAGCTTCGGTTGCAAGTGCTTCTGCCTCACTGTAATTTTGATTTTCATATTCTTGCAAAGTTTGATTTAGTAAATTACGTATGTTTGAGATTATTTGAATTGGGCCATTATCTTCTGTTTTCTCTGCAGCATCAGATACCCCGGATGCCGTTGTATTTGATGCACTACCCAATGCCGCCGTTGTTCCCGTATTGGTGTCTGTATTATTTTCAATGACGTTAGTTGATTGTGCATATGAAGCCTGAAATTCAGATAGTGTGCTTGATGACACAAATAACATTAAAATGGAAAACAAAATTGAAACCTTGTACAGTATTTTGTTTTCAAATTTAAGATCAAGGTTTAAGTTATCCATCGTTTTTAGATGTTTTGCTAGTTATTTAACCATATGATGATGGTTATATATTCTGAGAATATTTGGCTTAATGGATAAATTTGCAATCCTTGATCTAACTTGATTGTTGATATATTTTTAATACTTGATTTATATCTCTGAAACTTTCCTTTTTCGCAAGGATCTAGTTTTTAAATCAAATCAAAAGTTTGTGAAATATTGCTACAGTAAAGGCAAGAACATCCAATATCGGGAATAAGTGGTTTTTTTACTCTCAACTGGAACAAATCACAATACCATATATTCTGAACTATGATTATATAGGGTATTTTTTGAAGAAGGCATATTGTTCTAATTGTATTTGCTCAAACCAACTAACCACATACGAATCAACATAGGTTTGGTTTTATATTTGCAAAAGAAAAATGGTGAATGCCTGTACAGCAATACCTTTTCATTTTATAACAACAAACCCACAACTATGCTCGATACAAGGTTTCTTGCAATAGATCCATCTGGATCCAGATGGGGGTTAAATACTGAAATCGACATTCCTACTCCCTATCTTGATGAAACCAAAACCATCAAGAGTTCGCTTAGTTCAGAGAAATCTAACCCACCATCCATCCTGTAGTCAACCGCAGGCATTATTCTATCGTCTAAGACGTCTGCATCAAGATGAATCCAAAATCCGGACAATTCGTCTTTCAGCGTCCTTGAAACGGCCACAGAGGTTGCCATGTTTATTTTTAATTCCCTTACCTTCAAAAGATCAAAGGCAAGCATATTGGTGTCCATTACATCTGAACTTCCTTAACTAGATCATAGTTCTGCGTCGCGATAACCAAATACAACCACATCCTCATCGCGAACAAATGGCATTAGTCCATCTATGTCTGCAATAATGTCTGGACCCCTTCCAATCACAATTGCCAAATCCATATCAGCAACCTCACCTGTGGTGGATGCTTGAGGCTGATAAAAATCCAAATGACCGTCGATGAAAAATAAACCGTGCCTTCTGCCACGTTGCTTTAATCCTAAAAGGGCACCGATAATTATGCTGCAATCCCCTCCTAGCATTATGGGAAAATTTCTCTTTGATATTTCTCCACTAACTACTTGCGTTAGCTTTAGTGAAAAAGCCTTGATTGCAGCAGCATTCTTCAATAGGGTTTTAGGATCGCGATTTGGATCATAGGTCATCGATGGTTGGACACGACCTGCATAACCTGCATTTAATTTCCACACTAGTCCGGCGCCTTTCAAAGCATCAGGAAGGTATCCCTCCCCTGGTGGTCGTAACCCAAGAATTGAAGGGGCATCGATAATAGTGTATCTTGGCACATCCCTCAAATTATCTGACATAAAGCATGATGTAGCTTTTTAGTTTATCAAAATTATCTGTTAATGAAATTACCTAAAGTGAGGATATGCTGTGATTAAAATTATTCCTGTGCAACCATCACTGGATTCTCTATTAGGAAATCCGTATAGGCATTAGCCCAATTTTGCCAATGTAAAATTTGACTGATATTGCGCGTTTGTGGCCCATTCTTTATTTTTATTTAGGCATCACAAGAATGCCGGAGACCTTGAACCCTTTTACCTTTAACCTTTATTTGATGAATTTAAGCAATTTCTTTGTAGTGGCATATGCAATATCTGTTGATTTTCGTGATGTCTCCAATTTGTCCTGTTTTGAATTTGTTTTTGATAGACGCCATCATTTGCACTATATCTTTTTGAAAAGAACTATCTTTTCTCAAATGATTGTATAAACAAATAATTCGCAAATAACCCTAGTCTGTCAAATATTCCATATGATAAGTCTATAAATGACAAATTTGATTTTAGAATGGGCTAGTGTCGCTTTGGCGTAAAACAGTGCCAATGGAAACAAATAGAAAAGAAATGGGTTCTGGAATGTCTAATCTAAGTAAAACATTGTGTTGTTGTTTGCCGGGTTGCTTGGTATTTTCTGGAGAACATCCCAATGCTCTGCAATTTTACCGTTGTCATTTACTCTATAAATATCAACTATTGAATTGCCGGTATCCCCAATTGGAGAAAATGAGTGTACTATAACGTAATCACTATCTGCATAGATTCTTTGTATTTGCGTACTGAAATTCGGGCTTTGCTCAAGGATTAGTGTAAATGCGTTGATAAAAGCCTCTCTCCCTGTTGGGACATTTGGATTGTGTTGTATGTAATCCTCTTCTAGGTAATTGACTGCAGCTGAGGTGTTTTTGGCAAAGAATACCTTGTCGTAAAACTCCCTTACAATCTTGTCGTTTCTTATTTCTTTGTCTGACCTGTCTTAGTTATGGCCAGCGGTTATGGCAGTACTGTTTTGGATATTATTGTCGAAAGTGCTGTTGTTTGTCTCTTGACTGTGTATGGTGAAATTATTGCTAAATGTTAGAAATATGGCAATCAGTGATGAGGATGCCACTAGACATATCGTTTTTGATATATCCGAATTCATTACGCAAATATGAAATATTTGATTTATAAATTTGACTTATGCTCATGGTTTTTTCAAAAGGGGTAATTTGCATATTATGCTTTAACATACCCAATACATAACCAATGATCAAATAACATGGTTTAGCCAATTTCTTAATTCCGTTTTGCTGCGGTATTTGAAAAGTGATGGACTATGCTATGGATCTGTGGATCAAATTGGTGTGAAAAAACGCGGTGTTTTTCCATATCAAAAATATGCATATGTGCAAATAAAATGATGAAACTCTAATAACTACCTAGGCCATTGCCAAAAAAAAATTTAGGTAATTGTTGGAGTGTGTGTGAGTGTGTATAATAGATTAGCTTGGGTTAATGCATTGGATAATATCTTCCAACAATATATTACCATCCACCATATTCTTAATTGTCCGGTATGCAATATGCTCCCAGAGAGCGCCTTTTTCTGGATTGTATTATGTAGGTCATTGAAAAATATAGAAGGCAGGGTGTCATTTTATGGTCTGTGCCAGACAGGATTAGCGCAGAAAAGAGAAGTAGGGTAATGTCATGCATAAGATCCAAAAACACAAAGCCTGAGACAACAATACGAAAGCTCCTGTGGGCTAGAGGAAAAAGATACCGAATCCATGACAAATCCATTTTCGGAAAACCAGACCTGACAAACAAGGCAAAGAAAACTGCAGTATTCATCGATGGTTGCTTTTGGCATGGTTGTGTTGAATGCTATCGGGAGCCAAAGAGCAATGTTTCGTTTTGGAGAGACAAGTTGAGCTCCAACAAGGCAAGGCGTATCAGGGTAAGGGAGAATCTGATTGAAGGAGGTTGGATTGTCCTGGAGTTTTGGGAACACGAAGTAACACAGAGCCCCGATAAGGTCATATCACAGATTTGCCTATTCTTATAGCATTGTTGAGTGGGCCGATTGACAACCAGGTATTTCTAAAAGCAATAGATTATGCAGTAGAGTCCTAAATTCATTAAAAAACAATACTGATGTTTGATATATGTTTATGACACAAAAAGACATACACATATTTTCTGCATCGCATAATTAATTCTGACGTCAAATCATAACTTATTCCAATTACAATGGCTAGCAACAGTTATTGACCATGATGGGCAAACTAAAACTAAATGTCGCTCCATTTCCATCCTCATTGTTTTTTGCCCAGATTGAGCCACCATGGGCTTCAATGATGCTTTTGCATATATAAAGTCCTAAACCCATGCCATGAAATGATTTGGTCTGAAATTTAGAAACAAATTTGGCATTATATTCTCATCTATGCCAGTGCCGTTATCTTTTACACTAACAACAATGAACTTGTTGTCATCGTTATTGATATCACTTTTAATCTCTTACTTTTCTGCAGTTATAAAGATAATCCCATCTCTTTTATCATCTATAAATTTTATGGAGTTGCTTATCAAATTGGAAACGACCTGGGAAACTCGGTTTTTGTCTGCATACAAACAGTCTTCATCAGAGATAAAGTGTTTGATTTTTATGTTTTTCTGATTTAACTCCTCTCTGTAAATATTAACAATATCTACAATAGTGTCTCTAAAATAAAATCTCTCTTTGTTCAGGTCCAGTGTGTTGCTTTCGATTTTTGTTACATCCAAAACATCCTCGGACAGTTTTTTTAGCCTATTTGCATTGCTTATTACAATACTAAGCAGCTCCTTTTGCTCACGGTCTTTTGTTTTATTTTTGACGATTTCCGTTAGGCCAAGTATTGGCTGTATTGGGGTCCTTAGCTCATGGGCCGCTATGTTGATTAACTCCCTTTGCATCAAGTCATGAATCTGTAATTGTCGGAACATCTCTGCTTGTTTCCAAAGACTGTCAAAAACTGTAGCATAAGATAATGCGGTGGATTTTCCTTCAATATATATTGCCAAACCTAGGGATTCAATAAAATTGTCTTTGGCATCGTCTTTGATTTCAAAAATCAGGCTTTTCTCTTTATCGACTATGATGATTCCAATTCCAATTTGCATGTTTGCTTGCAAATTTCTCGATTCTATGTGGTCGAATTTTGATTTTATTAGGTTTATTTTGTCCTCTTTGGTTGGATCTAATGGAGTTAGAACTTTTACCTTAATTCCGCCAAATGCTATCTGATTTAGTGAATCTAAGCCACCTGATTTTTCTGTTCTCAAGAATCCATTTGTTGAGGAAAATAATATTAAAATTTCCATTGAGGCTGATTTTGCTATTTGAGTTACGAATTTTAACGATTCTTCTGGATTTGGCATGATATCTACGTTTATTATGTTACCCTCCTAGATATCCTAAATTCTGTCTTTTGCATCAATTCCTGATTTCCACAGCTCTCTAAAGATCGCATCGTAATGGCCAAGATAAAGAATGTCATTACTATTTAAAAGATTTGTAACCATTCCCCCTTCTTCCATCATCTCCAGTGTTGAATTAAGCATTTTATCACTTAATGCAAAACTGTGATTTGGAATATTTTTTATATGCCTTATCTTTATTCCCAATTTTGAGAATAATTTGACTAACTCGATATCTTTTGAATGATTTATTGATGTAACCAATCTAATCCCCTTATGTTCTCCATTTCTGTATTTTTTTAGCACTTCTTTGTATGCATCAAAAAAGTTGTCATAAATTAGTTTTATCCCACCAATTGTGGCTCTGTTAACTTAACTACAAGCCTATAGATCGAAGATGTCCTATTTCATATGTGGGTA
>JADDOW010000032.1 GCA_016782225.1 Nitrososphaeraceae archaeon | reverse complement strand
CGGAAGACCCTTGATTGAAATGTTGTCTGAAAAATGCATCATTTGTTTAGCAACAGATTCAGGATCTGTGTTTTTAGATGTTTCAACAAAAACAACCTCAGTATGACCGTCAGAAACAGGTACTCTTGTACATGTGCAACTAACTTTGAGTTCATCAGAGACAATCTGTTTGGATTGGTAATCATAGTTTCCCAAAATCTTTTTGGTTTCTATCTGAACTTTTTCTTCTTCTTTTGGTATATAGGGTATTACGTTATCCAAAATATCCAAGGCAACGACACCAGGAGAACGTCCTGCCCCGGATAATGCTTGCATCGAAGTCATAAAAACACTTTTAACTCCAAAATTAGATATTAGTGGTTTGAGGGTTATTGCTAATCCAGTAGTAGTGCAATTTGGTAAAGGGGCAATGAATCCACTCCATCCACGGTCTTCTTTTTGTTTATTCAATAATTCAACATGTTCATCATTTATTCCAGGTATAAGAATTGGGACGTCACTTTCATAACGAAAGGCGGCGGCAGTACTGATAACAGGAACATGAGTTGCTAATTTGGGTTCAATTGTTTGAGCAGCATCAGACTCTATGGCAGTAAAAATGAGATCAAAATCTTTGGGGTCAATATCGTCTAACTTAGATATAACGGTATCACGAATGTAATCTGGAACCGGTTCTCGATTATGCCATTTTAGAATCCCGGATTGTGTATCCCGGATTGCATCGATATATTTTTTTCCGGCAGATCTCTCAGAAGAAACAACATGAGTCAAATTAAACCATGGATGCCTATTGAGCGCTACAACAAACTCCTGTCCAACAGCTCCAGTTGAGCCGATTAATGCCACATTCAACACAATATAAGAAAATTTAAAACATTTAATAATCCTTTTTAAATCAATACAAAACTAAAATAATTACAGAACCAATAAAAACAAGTAAAAGCAACGATATGAAAAAAACTAAATCAAGCTTTTTTAATTGCCATCATGGAGGAATTCACTCTGCAAAGAACAACAGATCAGTGAAAATCGATTTTAGTTCCAACACTAATCCTCTAGGTATTTCAAAGAATGTTGTAAAATCATTAATTGAAAACATTAGCCTATCATATTCTTATCCAGATCCAAACTGCATTGAGTTAAAGAATGATATTTTAAAATATTTGAGTTCCAATATTGACGAAATAGATCACATAATTACAGGTAATGGAGCAACTGAATTGATTCACTATTTCTCATCCGCTTTTGTAAAAAAAAAGGTTATGATTCTTTCTCCAACCTTTTGCGAGTATGAGCTCGCATCAAAAAGAAATAACGCAAAAATCATACATTCTCAAGTCAAAGACGATTTTCAGATAGATTCAGAATTTATAGTGAAAAACGGCAACAATCCCAACAATGAAATAACCACAATTTTTTTATGCAACCCCAATAACCCAACAGGAAAGGATTCAGTAAAACAAATAATTGAAATATTAGAAAAAATTGATGGCAAAATTACAGTATTGTTAGATGAATCCTATGTTGAATTTTTAAATAGCAAAGATGAAAAAAGGTATAACTATTTTATCAATTTAATCAAAGAATTCAATAACCTGGTAATTCTAAGATCCATGACTAAAACATGCGGACTTGCAGGGCTTAGGGTAGGATACGCAATATCAAATAAAAAAACAATTGAAAAAATGAATGGCAAAATAATTTCATGGAATGTAAACGGGTTGGCACAAATTGCTGCACGGGTAGCCTTGAAAGACAAAAACTATTTAGATTCTGCAAAAAAAATTATCGAAATCGAAAAGAAAAAGAGTTTTGACATGCTAAAAAAAAATAATAAAGTAAAACCCGTCCCTACTGATGTCAATTTCTATTTGATTGAAATTTTAAGTGACGAATCCTCAACAGAATTGACTGACACACTATTAAGCAAATATAATTTACTTGTAAGAGATTGCAAGACTTTTACTGGAATGAATGACAAATTCATAAGAGTAGCAATAAAAACACCTAGAGAAAACAAAGAACTTTTTAGAGCCCTAGAGAAAGCATTATGAAGTCAAAACTATTAATGATTCAAGGAACGTCATCAGGTGCAGGTAAAAGCCTAATGGTTACAGCCCTCTGTAGGATCCTGTCCAACAAAGGCTACAAGGTTGCACCATTTAAGTCTCAAAATATGTCATCATATATATTCAAAATTGACAATTCAGATAGAATAATAGCACAAGCTCAGGCAATACAGGCACTTGGAGCTAGAACACAACCAGACGTAAGAATGAATCCAATTCTGCTAAAACCAATAGGCAACTATGAAAGTGAAGTTTATTTGTTTGGGGAATTTTATTCGAAAATGACAGCTAGAGAATATTATGCAAACTTTGTTCTTGAAAAAGGATTTAAACTGGCCCTAAATGCTTTTAAAAGCCTAAAGAAAGAAAATGACATAATCTTATTGGAAGGGGCTGGTTCACCAGCCGAAATTAACATTATGAAGCAAGACATAGCAAATATGATTTTAGCTAAAAAAGTGAAGACTCCAGTAATTCTTGTTGCAGATATTGAGAGAGGCGGATGTTTTGCTAGCATTTTAGGGACACTTTTATTATTAAAACCAAAATACAGGCATTTAATAAAAGGAATATTAATCAATAAATTTCGCGGAGATAAACAAATTCTAATACCCGCAATAAGAAGAATTGAATCAGAAACCAAAAAGCCGATTTTAGGCATTGTCCCTAAAATAAATCACCACGTTCCCGAAGAAGATGCACTTGACGGTCAAAAAAAAGGAAATATCGCAAACCGCAATAAAAACTCGGAGGCAATAAGCATAGAAATAGACAAAGTTTCTGAAGTAATAGAATCTACAATAAATATCGAATATATTTTAAGAGATATTTTGAAATGAAACAGAATAATAAATGATGCAATACCCGTTACAAGAAATAATTATTTCAATAATTTGTTTTTCGGTTTCTTTTGATTATTTAATTGGAGAGCCACCAAACCGTATTCATCCAGTTGTTTGGATTGGAAAAACCATAAACTTTTTCACGGGTCAAATAAAAAAAAAGCGAAATAACAAAGCACATGGTGTTTTAAATGAAAAAATTCAGGGATCTATTTTGGCCATATCTTTGACATCCACAATAGGAATACTATCTTATCTGGCATTAGTATCATCATTGCATTCATTAGGGATAATAGCATTTATCCTACTATCCACTTTTATACTAAAATCAATGTTTTCAATAAAATCGATGGATAAGCACATCAATGATATCTTAAAAGATATTGAGAGAAAAGATATTGAGAGAGCGCGTTTGGATTTATCAAAAATTGTTAGCAGGGATACAAAAACACTGTCTGAAGAAAAGATATTGTCTGCCTGTATAGAGTGTATAGCTGAGAGTTTTGTGGATGGTATTTTATCCCCTTTGTTTTATTTTGGAATTTTAAATATTCCGGGTGCAACCGTGTTCAGGGTGGTAAACACTCTCGATTCAATGATAGGCTACAAAAACCTCTATTATAAAGACATAGGATGGATGTCGGCAAAGATGGATACAATGATGAATTTATTACCGGCACGAGTATCAATAGTTTTTTTAGTCACGTCATCCTTGATCCTCAAACAAGATTGGAAAAACTCCATTACAATGTGTAAAAGAGATGGAAGAAAGACAGAGAGTTTGAATGCGGGAATACCGATGTCGGCAATTGCCGGAGCGCTAAAAATCCAATTAGAAAAGATAAATTATTATAAACTCGGAGATGCAATAGAAAACATAACTATAGAAAAATGTAAAACTTCACTGAAAATAACAAAGATTGCTACACTAATATTTATAGCTGGTTTCTTATCTCCAATTATTATTTTCTTGAACAGTATTAATTGGTGGTCGATATTTTTTGGTTATTAAATCAATAATAGAAATAATCTCATTTTTAACAATAATACCGGTACATAAATTTTCAAAGAGCGCCAATTTGGAGAGCATATCTAAAAACATGCATTTTTTCCCCATAATAGGTTTGATTATTGGTGTATTGAGCATACCAATAGTAATCATATCGTTTTATTTTTTTAATAATTTGATATCAGGCTTTTTAATTACAAGTTTCTTGATAATTATCACAGGAATACACCATACAGACGCACTTGCGGATTTTTCAGATGGGTTAATGGTAAAGGGCAACAAGGAAAAAAAATATAAGGTAATTCATGATCCAATGATAGGTTCTGCAGGGACAGTAGCAATTATATCGTATTTTATAGGAATGGTAGTAACAATCTCGTCATTTACCGGAATAGAAAAACTGGTTGCCTCAATCGTAATCTCTGAAATCATTGCAAAATATGCAATAGTGTTACAAGCTTTTTTTTCGGAATCTGCATGGGAAGGCTACAGTTCTCTTTTTACAAAAAACATGAAATCAAGGCGGAAAATGATCATTTCCACAACTATAACAGCTATTTTAATAATATTGATAGGACAATTGATTCAACTGCTAATACAAGTATTCATAATCGGGATAATTTGTTGTTTTTTAATAATATACATATCTAAAAAAAATTTTGGAGGGGTTTCAGGAGATGTAATGGGTGCAACAAACGAACTGGTCAGACTATGCTGTTTGATATCATTATCACCATCATCGTTATAGCACACAATATAATCCGCCCATCAACAACCACAATATATTCCGGTTTAAATTCATTAAAATGCAAATCACCACAATGACCAAGTAATCACACGCTAATAGAATAACTCCAAAGTTGTCAAACATAAAAATATTGGCTAAAGGTATATTTAATCTGGCTACAGAGCAAATCACACAACAAAAACACTAACTTGACGCTACCGGTAAACTAGTACCGTAATTTTAAAATGCCAAAGTCAAGGCAACGGTGGTTGCGATATCTTTATTTTTCTTTTGGTGCTTTTGTCAATATAATAGCAATATCGGAAAGGTTATTATTTTGACATAGAAAAGTATTGGCAGTTATTTGTAAATTAGACCTATTAGCATTGTATCAGTTTT
Source organism: Nitrososphaeraceae archaeon (assembly GCA_016782225.1). Taxonomy (GTDB): domain Archaea; phylum Thermoproteota; class Nitrososphaeria; order Nitrososphaerales; family Nitrososphaeraceae; genus Nitrosocosmicus. The sequence goes on along the minus strand of JADDOW010000032.1, from coordinate 14,654 downwards.
AGATACAAAAACCTTTGACAATTTTTCATAATTCCCCATAAATATACGAAAGGAACGATCTTTCATCACAATATCATGTCAACTTTCGTTTATACTTTGAATCGTTATCTTTTGTTTTTTTTTTGAATATATGTTTCTTTTTTTCTGGATCTAAACCCAACAGGTAATGTTGTTTCAGAATACTAAATTCAACAACTCTAGGTGGGAAGGTTAACCCCGATTGTGATGCGGTTCATGTGATGACGTAGAAAGGTCAACAGATATATCTCATAAATAAAATATTATATATTTTTGATGAAATGCTGTTATTGTGTGTGAATGTCATTGGCTAGCTCTAATAATTTTGCGGTAGAAAAAGGTAAGAGTGCAATAGCAATCAATTGGATAAACGAGTTTACTACCAAAAATAAAAAATCGTTTAAAATAAACACATTAGAGCATTCCTTAAACACATTGAACTTTGGAAAGTTTGATCTTATTGGATGGGAAGGTGACTGGTCTATTGCTAGAAATGTGTTTAAAAAAGTCAGCTCAAAATTGAACATCAAGGTCATTGAATCAGGATATCATAAAAAGGGCAATATTTTAGAATCCCTATTTGGAATGAGCAAAGAATATGGAAAGGTATACAGCGGTGGCAAACTTATCGGCACCATAGTATTTGCCAAGAAATCCGGAGTATGGATTGCCGAAAGAGAAAAAAGAGTTTAAATTTTCCGCAAATAAACCATTTTTAAAAAAATTTTAAAAAATTTAAGATGCATAATCGGATATCTTAATCCCATCATTAGTAATTACAATATCTTTATTATTTGAGTTGATTCGGTCATGCATGATCCATTTTCCCGATGGTAGCGTTATATAATTTTGTGTGACCACTAGTTTCTGGTTGTTATCTATGTTGAATACCCCACTTACAAGTATAGTGTTCTTGTCCAAAAGCCTAGATTCAAACATAATTTCACCACCCTCATCAGTTATTAGAATATGTTCTTTGCTATCTATTTTTTTTATTAATTTAGCATCACAATAATCACATTTATTATCATTTACTTCAACTATTGTTCTATTGTCATTATTGCTAATGATTGCTGAAATTATAGGGGTGTCCGTGACATCGGTATTTTTTTCATTTAGGGCAAATATTGTTTTATCATAAAATTTTATTTTTTTGGGGCTGTTTGAGATAAAATTATTTCCCATTAAGAGTGTATATGTCATTATTTATTCTTATTTCTGTTATCTATTTATTCTTCTTTTTCCTTTTTTATCAGTAAACTATAACTTTAAAAATGTTTTTGAATGTAAGAAAATATGAATTTAGACCATAATGAAACAGTCGGCATCGTAGGAATTGGCATGCTTGGTGGAGGCATCACAGAACGATTAATTGATCAGGGAACAAGGATTAACATATACAACAGGGATAAAACGAAATTAAAATATTTTGAAAATTTGGGGGCAAAATCTTTTGATAACCCATGTTCTCTGGCTAATGAAAGCGATTGCATTATTACGTGTGTTACCAACTTTGAATCACTAAAGGATGTTCTTTTCGATAAGCAGGGGATAGTTGAGAGTCACAACAGCGGATTAATTATCGCAGACTGCACAACAATCAGACCTGACCAATCGTCTTACTGTTCAAAATTGCTAAAGGAAAAAAAAGGTATGACATTGTTAAGTGCCCCGGTAATGGGCGGTCCCTCAGATGCAAAAAACGGTGAGTTGATAGCAATGATCTGCGGAGATAAAAAATCATTTGAAAAAATGTACAGCATATTTAACAAAATTTCAAGGCACATATTCTATTTGGGTGAGGACAATGGGATATCAAATTCCATAAAATTGGCATTAAACCTTAACATAGCCATCATTTCTTTGGCATTTTCTGAGGGAATAATCTTTGCAATCCATTCCGGAGTAGATCCTGAAACATATTTGAACATATTCAATCATACCAAACTAAAGACAGGGATTAGCGAAAACAAAGGACTAAAGATACTGAAAAACGATTTTTCCCCATCGTTTTTTTTGAAAAACATGCTCAAAGATTTGGATTTAGTTATGGAAGATTCTCAATCGTTGCAGATATCTTTGCCTATTACTAGCTTATCGCAACAGTTGTTTCGAGCTGCTAGTAACTGTAATGATTTAAAAGATAAAGACTATTCGGCGGTATATCAATTTTTAGACAAATTAAACAAATCGTGCAATTGAAAAAAAAGATACAGAAAATATTTGCTGCCTTATTTGACCGTTAAAAATAAAATATAATCATTTACCTAATCATTGGCTACTGTTATTGTTTGAATGGATGTTTTAGATGTCTACAGTTTGGCTTAATTTTATAAACATATGGATAAAACAGGAGAACTTTATGGCATTAGGCCGATAAAAAGCACCCAAATTTTAGTTTCTTTTGCCATTTGCATTGACATAATATGCCTATTGTCTTATCTCCAAATTTTATAAGACAATATTAAAAATGAAATTATTATAAGAATCATAATCATGCATGTTCCCGTAGCATTAAACGAATGTCATAAAAGGTTAAAATAAAAAAACATGATATGTTTTTCACCAAATGTGTTAAAAAAACAAAAATGCCATTAAAACTTATAGGCGCCTTTTCAATACTAGTGTTGGTAGGCATGCTGGTTTCAAATACCGGTATCGATAAGTCTTTTGCTAAAGAAAGGGTAGCACTACTGCCATTGACTTCAGCAGACGCAGAACTTAACGCTAATGTGGCCCAATTTTTCTCATGTATAGAAAAATCCATAAAAGGCAGTGAGACTGCACAAGAGCCAAGTTATTTCAATGATGAACCAACAAAAACCGAAGTAGCTTTATGCTATAATGATGTATTTGAGAGTCCAAGATAATATAGAAATAACCTAACCATTTTATTTTTGAATCCCAAATTTTTACTTCTTCACCATTAGGAAACTATATATCTTTATTTGACACATATAAAACACCTTTATGCGAAATGTTGATACTGAAGATCCTTTTATAAAAATTGCATCGTTAATAGGAGGAGAGGAGTATAATCAGGTTGCAAAGGCATTATTGAAAGCTGAGGATTCTACAGATGAAGAAATAGCCATTGCAACAGGCCTTCGAATAAATATCATTCGTAAAGTTTTATATGACTTATTTGGCAAAGCACTAATAACCGGCATACGGGTAAAAGATGAAAAAAAAGGGTGGTTTGTGTATAGATGGCGAGCTAAACGGGATCATGTAGATAATTTTATTGATAACCAAAAAAAGAAAATATTGGAAAAACTACAGAACAGGCTAGAGTATGAAGAATCTTCAGAATTTTATCATTGTGGAAAACAACAATGTGATAGAATAAAGTTTGATTATGCAATTGAGCTTTTTTTTAAATGCCCTGTATGTAATGAACCGTTAAACATGGTGGATAACAGCAAGTTAAAAGATGCGTTAAGATTCAAGATAGACCAATTAAGTACAGAAACAACAACAACAACATAACCTTTTATTTGTTTTTGATGTTGTTATAGTGGATTACTATCTCCCCGTTATTTCTTTTATGTATTTTTGACAAATCCAGTCTCAAACATTTTTTTATTCTATCAAAACCCTTTCCCTCTATCAGTGTTATTGCGTCTCTCCCTCCAACTATCAATGGAGAAATAGTAACTATTAGCTCATCAAATAGGTTATTTTTGATTATTGACCAGTTTATCTCCCCACCACCTTCAACCAAGATTTTTTTAATGCCAAATTTCGTTTCCAGCTGTCCAAATGCCTTTTTCAGGTTTACTTTTTTTCCTCGTTCACCTGAAACAATTATTTTTAACTTGTTTGCCCTCAACAGTTCTAGTTTATTTTTTGGAGCACCCTTCGTAACTACGATTATAGTATCAATATCTTTTGCAGTTCTTACAATTTTTGAATCAAGCGGAATCCTTGCATTACTATCTATAATTACACGTGCAGGGTTTTTTTTTGTTTTTGAGCATTTTACAAATCGTATACTTAAAAGAGGATCGTCTTTCAATACTGTAGATATCCCTACTAATATTCCATCCACAACACACCTTAATTTATGAACTCGTTTGAGATCCAAATCAGATGAAATCTCCGATTCCCCGGTCCTGGTACAAATTTTTCCATCCACACTTATTGCAGAATTCATTATAACAAACAATGCGTTTATCTACACTAATTTATACGGGATTTATCATGTACGAATCTTCCATCAATCATTATTGCTTTTATTGCTCTTTCCGAACACCTGCTGACTATTGACATGTATAGGTCATGCATTGGGTACATGTCGACGTCATATTCGTCTATGAAAACCAAGTCCGCTTGATATCCATTTTCTATGCGCCCTATATTCCTATAAAATATTTTTCCGCTATTAACAGTTGCCATTTGGAGAACCTTTTTTGCATCAAGAAACGAATTGTTTTTCTCATGTGCCCTTTGACTCCTTATCAGGAAATCCATTTCTTTGAACATATCCGGAGAATTTAGCATGATATTGTCAGTCCCTATGGCCATAGTGAGCCCTCGTTTTAGCATCTCGTTTACCGGCGGAAAACCCACACCTAACACACCGTTTGCTCTTGGGCATATTACAACACCCTTATTGGCAGAATGGAGTAAATCAATATCAGATTTCTTTGAATTTGTTAAATGGACATACAAATCCGGATTCAATGCGTGTATTGTTCTTTCTATTTCCGTTCTTCCCGTCTTTTTCAATGACTCTTTAACCGATTCATCAGACTCTGCTGCATGAATTGCAACTATTGATTTTTCTTTATTATTGCACACATTCTGTTTGTTTGACTCCCTAGCAATGTTTTTATAAATTGCCAGCATTTCATCATTACATTCATTTGCACCACTAATTCCAAACCCATTGCATAGATTTAGTAAATCTTTACCCCTTTTGCAAACTCCTTCTTCTTCGTACTCTTCCTCTTTGTATTTTGACTTATTTCCGGCACATTCACCAAAGGTATTGTCATTTGAAGCAACCTCTTCGTCATTTCCAATGTTTCTGCGATAATCATTAAAATCGATTCTTCCCAAGATAATTTTTTTTATGGGCACATCTTTTATTGCTGTCTGTAACAGTTTCACCCCGGTCAAGTCGCCTTCTCTAAAATCAACAAATGTTGTTATTCCTTTGTTTAGCATGGATATAGCGGCATTTTTCATTGACTGTTTTAATTGTTCGGCATCTGTTTTTTCCAATATTGTTTTTTTTATGCTATGGTTTGGATTAACTCTTGCATCAAGATCTGCATTTGACGATATGTCCTTTCCTATGGCGTCCCCTACATGAGTGTGTGAATTTACTAAACCAGGTATTATTACATAACCTTCGGCATCAATGATACACGCACCTTTATTTTCTCTCATGTCAGAACAGCAAATACCCTCATTTAAGGTCGAACTTTTTCCTATCTGTTCTATAACACCCTGGTTGTTTACAACTATTGTTCCATTTTCTATTATTTGCAATTCGTTACCATATAAAATATTAGCTTTTTTTATAACTGTTGTCAAGTTAATTCATAAACATTAATTATTGTACCGTTTTTCCTGAATTTTCGTATCTCATCTAATGATTTGGTCGCCATTTCAGCCGCTTTCCTACCCGTTTTTCCGTTACCAATTCCACAGTTTAGGTTTATTTTTGTTGATGTAGTTATCATATCAACAATTTCTTTGACCTTTTCCATTGTCATGCTTTTTTCCGCGATTATCATAAAATTATCGCCACCCAAATAAAATGCCAAGCTCTCTTCCCGCAAAAAGATGTTTGAAATGTTTGAATATAAATTGATAATCAAATTTGTTATTTCATATGATGACAAATCCTTAGTCATTGCGGTAGAATCATTAATGTCAATATGAAGAATTTTAACGTCATCATTATCCCCTTTTGTTTTTGTATCATTCGCCTTAACTTCACTGTTTTTATTTTCCTTGACTCCATAGATATTAGAATCAATTAAATATTCTTTTTTGTTTTTTATATGATGAGCCTTTTTATTCGACCCTAATGGCGTTTCGGCAATTCCGATGGTCATAGATATGCCTATTTTTTCGCCATTCCTTGAAAACTTCTCATATATTTTCCTATGATCATCAATGTCAATTGTATTCGTAACAGCAATAAACTCATCGAATCGATTAGAAAAAACTAGCCCATTTCTATTGGAAAACGATTCTTGCAATTCAGCATACATTTTTGATTGCAATATTTGCAGAAGGTGTTCTCTATCACTGCCTAGGCCTAGTGTCCATAGGCCATACCCTTCTAATTTGATTATTGTTGTTTGATATGTCACACTACTAATCTATTATTTTTATTCCTTTATTTTTTAACCTATTTTTTTTAATCTTTCTTAATTTCATAGCCATTGACATAGCAGTATTGATGGAATGATGAGACACAGGTACTATCCTATCTTTGGCCTGTTGAAGAGTCATTTCCGGCCCAGTAATACCTAGTGCAACAGGTTTGTGGTATTTTAGCGAAAGATCACCTAAAAGCCTGGCAGTATTATTTGCTATCACCCTATCATGCCCAGTTTCCCCTTTTATCACCGCACCCAACGTTACTACAGCGTCAATATTCTTTTTTTTCAGCATCTCCTCAACCATCAACGGCATGTCAAATACGCCAGGAACAAAGCACACATATGTAACCTTTATGGATAGGTCCTGAGCATGTCTTTTTGCTTCATTTAGCATCGACAATGTAATTTCATTATTAAAATCCGCAACCGCTATCCCCATCTTTATCTTATTCATATTTTATAATAGGTTATTTGCATGTGCTAACAGATCTTTTGATTCAAGTATAACGATGTTGTTATCTTGAGCGTATTTGCATGCATCTTTGTATGATAATGCTTTATAGTTATTTGGATCCAGCATTTCACATATGGTAGTTACATTTGCAATATTTGCAGTTTTTGCAAGGAAAATGGACATCTCTGTGTGGCCCAATCTCTCATCGATAAGTCCTTTTGAGGCTATTAAAATTGGTACATGACCCGGTGTTACAAAGTTATTCTGAAATTCTTCGACTATCATGTCATCATTTTCAATGTTTTGCCCCAATTCTTTACAAATCTTGGCTAACGATGAAATCGTTAACGCCCTATCGTAATCTGTTATTCCCGTGTATGTGTTTTTATGATTCAGTGTGATTGAGAAAGACGGATTATCCCCATATGGTGAGGTATTTTTATTTAGCATAGAAATAGATTTACTGGACTTTCCAAAGTTTTTCAAAACATCATATATGTACGGTAATCCTAGTTTTAGAGATAGTTCACTTGATATTGCCGTGCAGATAAGACCTCCTGCGTCTTTCCTCATTGTTAAAATGTGCTTAGGCAAAATACTTTCGGCAGAAACAACCATATCAGTTTCGTTTTCTCTGCTTGTGTCATCATGGATCAAAACAAAATTTCCATTTTTTAGTGCTGTTACTGCTTCAGATATTTTTGACAATTATGTTTTTTGTATGATTATTGTTAATATATTTTACTGTTTTTTTTGTTATTACCAATATTTTGGTAGATATTTGACACATATCGCGCCAGGATATCAACCTCCACGTTTACCAAATCCCAGATGTTTTTTATGCCTAATGTGGTGTTTTCCAAGGTATGTGGAATTAAAGCAATTTCCACTTTATCATCCACCATATCTACAACAGTCAGGCTTATTCCATCTATTGTAATTGACCCTTTTGGAGCTATAAGGTGCAGTATGCCTTTGTCTGCAATTTCTATTATAATTTTACTGCCCGTGTTATTTTTTTCAATTCTTTCTATTTTTCCAATACAATCAACATGTCCCAAGATAAAATGCCCTTCAAGTCTGTCCCCCACCTTTAAGCTTCTCTCTATGTTGACTTTGTCTCCTTTTTTGATATACGAAAAACAGCTTTTTTTAATGGTTTCGTCAATGATTTGAAAAGTAGCCATGTTTTTATCTAATCTTGCGATTGTTAAGCAAACCCCGTTTATTGAAACACTGTCACCAATTTTTAATTTATCCATTTTCTCAACGTTTATTGTAATTTCTGTGTCATGTCTGTTCTTATCCTCAAGGCCGTCTATTTTGTTTTTTTTGGATGCACCGTTTTTTTTTATTTCCTCAATTTTTACTAGATCTTCGACAATTCCAGTGAACATATTACATTATAAAAAAGAACAGGATATAATATAATACAATTGAATGTCATTTATGGTAAAAAATCCAAATTATTCAGAAATTGACAGACTCTAGGATTCTTTTGGCCTGTTTATAGTGCACGGCATCTATCATTTTTCCCTCCAAATTCACAGCACCTATCCTTGTTGTTGCGGTTGTCCCTTTTGTTTTATCGGTTCTGGATTCATCAAGAGTTGAAACAACCTTTTTTGCCCATTGTATATCTTGTATCGAGGGAGCAAAAACCTTGTGCGCCAAATTTATTTGAGAAGGATGAATTATGCATTTCCCGGTGTACCCTAACTTTTTTCCAAAAACTAAATCCCGTTCCAATCCATCCATATCATTAATGTTTTGCCAAATAGAGTCAATTGAATCAACTCCTGCAGCCCTTGCATCAACCGGTACTTTTGCTCTACCATACAAATAACCAGTTAAAACCTCATCGTCATTGCTATCAATTTTCATGTTATGCAAAAAATCAAAAATCCCAAATACAAGAGACGATACACGGTGGTCTGATTTTGCTATTGAATAAGCATTTACAACCCCCAAAGCAGATTCAATTGAAGGAATTAATTTTATAGAATCGTTTGGGATATCATTTTCCTTTTCCAAAGTTTTTATGATATTTGATATTCTAACAATCTGACGGTCTGTTTCAACTTTGGGTATTACTATCGCATCAATCCCATCCAATACGACTTTTTTTAAATCATTTGCAGCTAATTCGGAATCAGGTTCATTAATTCTTACGGAAACCACAGCCTTCCCATGAGACCCATCGGATTTGCCAATATCATTTATTGTTTTGCTCACCAGGTTTCTTGCAGTCTCTTTTTCTTCAAAAGGAACAGAATCCTCTAAATCAAAACAAATTATATCTGAACTAACAGTTTTGGATTTCTCCAAAAACCTTTGGTTATTTCCAGGTATAAAAATTAAACTTCTTGAGGCGCCCACGGTTTATATCCAACAACAAAAAAAATTAAAGTTTTTGTGGAGAGGTCATGATTTTACCTATCTGTTCTGCGCCTGCCATCATAACATGACCCTCAACCATGCTTGAAAACGGTAATGTTGTGTATATCAATGGCTTTAATTTTCCTTTGCTTGTCCAATGAATTACCTGTTCTAATTCCGCCTTGGTTCCCTGTGTTGAGCCAAGAAGGTTTGTTCCCTTAAAGAACAGATACCTCAAATCAATTGTAGAGTCATAACCAGTGGTAGCTCCCGTGGCAACCAATGTTCCGCCCATTTTAAGCAAACTAACCTCCTGTGGGAATACATTTTTTCCGACATGCTCAAATACCACATCTACGCCACCTTCTGCCTTTGTCATAGATCTTACTTTTTTGTACCAATCAGGTTCTCGGTGGTTTACTACATTGTCTGCACCCAATTTCAAACACGTATCCATTTTCTGTTGATTACCAGCAGTTGCAATTACGTTGCAATTGTAAAGTTTGGCTATTTGAATACCAACCATTCCTACACCGCTTGTTCCACCCATTATTAGAACTGTTTGGCCCGGTTTGATTTTGGCCCTTCCAACTAGCATATGCCACGCTGTCATTCCCACCATCGACATTGCCGAGGCATCGTCAAATGAGACATTTTCGGGCAGCTTGGCAACATTAACTTCCGGTAGATGAGTGTATTGGGCAAAGCCTCCCCATAAAGGTCCAGTTTGGAATCCCCATACCAGCCTATCTTTACAATCGTATTCTCTGCCAGAAGTGCAATGCTCGCACACCCTGCAACTCAGGTTAGAGTGGGAAACAACCCGGTCTCCAACTTTAAACTTGGTAACATCATCACCAGCCTCAACAACAGTGCCCGCAACATCACTACCTGAGATATGCGGAAGAGGCGTTTTTACTGGCTCCCCCCATATGGCCCACAAATCGTTGTAGTTATATGCAGACGACTCTACTTTTATCAAAACTTCATTAGGTTTTATTTTTGGGACATCGATATCCTCGATTTTTATTACTTTGGTAGGATCTTTGTCATACTCTCTAAAAACAGCTGCCTTCATGGGAAAAGGATATTATAAAACCTTAATATAGTTAACTAAAAAATAATTTTAAAAATAATCAATAATAACAAAACATAATGTTTTACAAATATTTTGTTATAGTCTATTTATTTTAAATTCTCTTTTTGGCTGCTGTATGCTTAAAAGAATCTGCTTCAGTTCATTGTCTGTTAGTGCTCTATTTAGTCTCCCAGTTGTGGCTGCATTTATCAAATAGTTTTCTACAGCCGATGCAAGGTCAGGTTTCACCATTTTTATGTTGGTAAGTCTTTGCCTGGCTTCAGAATCCAATAGCATTGCAAGTGCCCTTTGTTTGATTGCCTCAGCTTCAGCCCGTTGTCTTCTTATCTCTTCGTCAGATGGCTGTTGTTGTGGTGTAGGAGGACCGGACATTTTCCTTCAAACCCCGTTAAGCATATCTTTGCAAATTCTCGTTTTCTTTACAAACCTCTCTAAATATCTCCGTGGCAAGCCTATCCACTCTTTTCATTCCGTCATTTGAAATCATCCTCCCGTTATTCTTTTTATCAATATATCCCGCGGATTCTAACTGTTTAAGTGCCTTTCTTATTATTGCACCACCTGCATCCTTATGATGGTCCAAATTATAACCAATTCTTTTTCTGCCACCATAATAGCTTTTCAGGTCAGAAATTCCAATGGGACCATGCAGGTAAACTTTTCTTACAAGTGAAGCACAACGCGTATACCACCAATCTTTATTTTGGGGCATTTTTTCAGCATGGGTTCCTGTTTTAACAAAATATGACCATTGTGGAGGATTTATCTTTTTATCTTTTTTTAGCTGTTCTGACAGTCTCGATATCAAATCATCTGCAGGTACATCAAAAATCTTAGCCATATATTTATTACAAATTTAATCCATTGATTTTCCCTTATAAATCATTATTCTTTTGTTTTTGTTTTTGTTTTGTTTTAGGTTTTTGCAGGTATGTGATTATTCGGCTGGTTTATGCATCATGTTTTGTCTTGATAATCTTTCTGTATGTGTGCCCACATATTTTACACGTTATCCTTAGGGCTTTGATTCTTGACTTCCCTATTCGAAATCTAGAATCTCTCCCAGGAACAATAAACCTTTTGCAATTTTTACAAAAAAGGATTTTGTACTCAAATGGCATTTTTAGCTTATATTTTGTAATAATTTTTTTGGCTGTAGTTACATGATCATTTAAAAAAAAATCCTGCGTATGTAGGGCATTGTCTAATAAATTATAAACTCTTTGTAAGGCCATTTGTTTTTTTTTATTATTCTTTTTCATTTTGGAGTTTTTTATTCATTTTATTGATAGAGAATCGGTATAATAACTTTAAATAATAAACAATTTTTATTTTTATTTAAATCAGTTGTTAAATTTGGTTATTGCAGAAGCAGCTTTAGAAACTATACCAATTGAGATATTTCAGCACCCATCTTTAAAAAAGATTCGAGACAGCGGAAAAAAACCCACCGAAATATTATTGGATAGGACTTTCCACCATTTTGCCATTGTTTCAAGCAATTTAGAGGAAAATTACAAGAGAGGCAGACCAGACATTCTGCACATCACATTGCTTAACGCGCTTGCCACGCCACTGTTTAAAAAAAACCTTGTTAAAGTTTTTGTTCACACCATAAACAATCAGGTGATCAGAATAGGAGATTACCTGAGAATTCCAAAATCATACTCAAGGTTTGAAGGGCTTGTATTGGATCTAATTAAAAATAAGAAAATAATCTCAAAAGATGGAACTCTGCTTTTAGAATTGAGCGATAATCTCAGTTTTTCTCACATGATTCAAAAAAAGATAAAGCCAGATCTTGTGATTGGTTTTTCAACCAATGGCATTCCCAAAAACTTTGAGGGCGCATGCAATGAGCTGTTTCAATTCAAAAACCCTTGTGTCGTTATTGGCGGATTTCCCAGGGGGCATTTTTCAAAAGACATTGAATCATGCATAGATAAAATGTATTCAATATCGGATCTAAGCCTGGAAGCACATGTTGTAGTATCGCGTTTATTGTATGAGTGGGAAAAAATAAATGATTTTTAGCGAAAAAAGAAAAATTGGGTTTTATCTAGCCTTTCTTGCCGCAGAGATTAAAGCATAGACTAAACCAATGCCTAAACCTGTTGCCAATGGAATCCATACCCCAAATGCGTCTGGATTTAGCGAAATTTGCATCATTAAGCTTTCAAACATAATTGAAGATACATGGTCAAGCATCTATATAAGTTTTGTATTTCAGAATTTTCATTTTTTCAAAAGCATCATAATTAACCAAATACCACTTTTAATTAACACATTACGTAACGCACCCAACTCAATAGGTAGCAAAATGTGCTCCATGTCAACAATAAATTATTTTACTTTAAATTACCCACTGGTTAAGATTTATATATGAAAATGCAGAAGGAAATGAGAAAGTTTTGTCCCAAATGTAAAACTCACACTATTCAATCAGTTTCAATCCATAAAAAAGGCAAAGACAGAAAAGGTGCACAGGGTGCATTACGACACGCCGAAGACAAAAAGGGTTACGGTGGCCAAAAGTTCCCGGAATTGAAGAGAACCGCAAAAACCACCAAAAAGATTACGCTGAGATACGGTTGCAAAACCTGTCAACGCAAAACAATGAAAGAAGGCAAACGAATGAGAAAGCTGGAAATACAAGCATAATTATAGATCATACAGAGGTGTACGAGCATAATGAAAAAACATAACATAATGATACCAAAACCTCGCAGTAATTTTGTGAAAATAGAATGTGAAAGCTGCCAGGAAACAATGATTTTATACACATACAGTACAAAAACAATACAATGCAAATCATGCAATGCAGAATTAGTCATAAATACAGGCGGTCATGCCAAAATACTAGGGAAAATTATAGAAACAATGGACTAACTCACATACACCCGTTTATTATCAATTATCAATTATAAATTACCCAGATATTTTTCTGCAATTTCTAAATCTTCCAAAGTATTTGTATTGCAAGCTATCTCAGCACAATTCAAGATTTTGTATTCCTCCTCAAACAAGTCAATTCTTTCAGCGGTGTTGTTGATGTCCATATCAATCTTGCCAATATCCAATACAGATATACCAGAATAACAATAATCTTTATTATCAATTATAAAGTCGTATGATGATGGCAATACTCCAATGCCTTTGACAAACCCCTTTTCTAAAACGATTGTGAGGCACGGTTTTACCTGGCTTAGTGTGATCAGTTGTGCCAATATCTCTACCGAGATCAAAGGAATGTCTATTGGCAAAAACAGGATTTTCTTTACACCGTGCCTTTCCCCATTTTTCGCCTCTTTGAAATATCTAACTATTTTCAGATAATCTTCAGAATACTCTATGCCTGACGTTTCTAACAACGTTACGTTATCCTTATAATTTAATTTTATAAATTCCGAGGTTTTTTTGGTATTACTGCTGACTGCAGCAAATATCCTCTCAAACCTGTTTGATTGTATTAATGCAGTTATCACATATTCTATCAAAGGCTTATCTTTTAGTTTTACCAGGGGCTTTTCAATATCCGAACCCAAGGTTTTTTTTAATCTCGTTCCTTTGCCGCCGCACATTAGAACACAAAATATCATTGGCACAGGCACAAAATTGTTCCAATACCTAATATGCTATCCATTTATTTAAATTAGGTTTTAGCTCAAAGCGGCATTTACAAAAACATCCAGAATGAAAAACATCACCCTCCTTATTTTTGTTGGATATTTGGCTTATAATATAGACATTGAGCGGAGATAGACTGTAAAAGGAAATGTAAGCCCCAATCAGTTTAGAGTATTATCACAGTTAGTAATATAGTTGCATATTTGCACAAATTGACATTAAAGATAATAATTATTAAGAGACTGACAAATACTACCCGGTTCAGTGAACATCTCAAGGAACAGAATTTGTAAGGTAAATATGGATACACTATATCTATGCAAATTTGAAATTTAACTGAAAATATTTGAATCGTTTATTATCTATTTTGCTCTTGGTGCTAAAAAAAAGGGGGTTTATTGTTGTCCTATGGCGTTGCTGCCAGTATTGAGATTCAATTGCGCTGCTACGTTGTTGCAGTTAGCTGCTGATACTACTACAGTTGCAGCGTTTACACATTGGGAGTCTTGTGAGCTAAATTGTGATTGCTCGATTTCTTGTTCTGCTTCGTTTCCGCTGCTTTTGTGTTTTGTTGCAAATGCAGAGTCAATTCCTGACACGGAGATTGTTCCCAACATTAATGCTGATGCGATGAAGATTGCGAATATGCCTACTTTATGGTTTTTTGTTATGTTACTCATGGTAATCAGAATGTATAATTGAAATTAGTTATATCAGAGTTTGGATGGTTGTT
>JADDOW010000076.1 GCA_016782225.1 Nitrososphaeraceae archaeon | reverse complement strand
ATTATTGGTTTTGCTTGTTGTTGCTGAACTATCAGATTTAATTGACATTACTATATATTGTCTAACATGCTATATAAGTATTGGTATTTTATGGAATTTAAAACCGTCAAATTCCTTTAAGTTGAATCTTTTGTTGTTGTTGTTTAGTTGTTCTTTATTTTTTTGCCTAGATCTTGAATCGCTGTTAAATCCGGGTATTTCAAGATTTGCATAATTAATTAGATCCCTTTGTAAATTTTGTTGTGGCTTTTTCCGGCATTTATGCAATCGGTCTACCAGCACACTTTGAATCATTTTTTCGCAATGTTCATCTGTCCAAACCCCAACACCTTGTAATCTGCACTCCCATTTTTCTTATGTTTTACCTACACACACATTTGTTAATGCATTAAAACATGCTTCCGTAGCAGCGGCATTTGGGAATAATTTCCGCAAATATAATTGCTTTAATATGCCGTTAAAGAATATGTTGTCCTACACCAAAAAACAACATAAAAAACGACATATGTATCAATTAAAAAATGCAGTAACAGGGATAGCGGTTAAGAAAGGTTGTAACAGGATTAAAAAAACTCATATCTTTATAAAGAAACCCGATATCAATGTTGGATGTTATGGTCCTAAATGAAAAGGAGAAAGAGACGTTGGTTATTGACTTGCTGAAAAAAGGCCATAAAACAAGGGAATTTGCAAAGATGGCCAATGTTTCAAATACCACCATTAAGAAAATAAGACAAAAAACTACAAATAATGCCATAGAAGAGAAAAACGAGCCAAAGTATAAACCATTGTCTATCCCTTTTAAATATTTTCATGAGGAAATAAACAAATTCCAAAATAAACGTTATTAATAAAACCATTAAATTATTTTTAAATAAAATTAAAATGCCTAGAAATGGTTATGAATAAAGTGAAAATCAAATAGAGTCAATGGATTTTCTGTTATTATAAATTCAAGAAATATGTTTATTTTTGGATACTCTCTGAGTTTCCTTTGAACTTAAACCAAAACAGAAATTTTCATAATGGGTTTATTTGAAATTGGTTTGTGACGGTATTAGCCATTAATATACTGATAATGTGCAAACAGTTCTATAAATAGATGCAAATTTGATGCGGGTTCGGTGGGATT
>JADDOW010000047.1:6636-20171 GCA_016782225.1 Nitrososphaeraceae archaeon | reverse complement strand
TACAGTTATTGGATCCTCTTAATAGATAATTAATCACCCGATACTTATTGCAAGTTATCTACGGCACTTACCACCTCCCTCTAACGTTCACTTCACTTCATTTACAAACTCTCCTGAATTTTTCCGAATATTCTTCTACCCACTTTGTTCCAATTTAAATATCCCATTCTACGCTGCAGATATAGATCATACTTATTATAGAATGGCTATTGGACGTCTTACCGGTATTTACATAGATTCCCCCTCGTAATTTATGATATTTTTTTTCTTGCCTAATCAACTCTGATTATTTGCACATCTTTAATGTTAAAATAAAAGCAGATATCAATGACAAAACTATTGGAATCGGTTATGTTTTATTCTCAAGTGCAATGCAGCCAACACAATTAAAATTATACCAAGAGTATTTGTGATATAAGATAAACCATTAATGAATCTGCCCCCTAGCCCGCATCCATATTACGATATAATTAAAGAGGCCAATTGTTATTAACGCTAGTCCGGACCCGGCAAACCAAACCAAACCGCCTCTTCTGACAGTCCAGTATAATCGGTGAAGGTTATAAGGGCATGTGCACCACCTAGACCTACAATGACTATTGTGATGATTGTGTATGCTTTAGAGTTTACTGTTGCTTGACGTACACAAACCCTATCGGCCTAGGAATGTCTTTTCCGGTCTTTCTGCCTTTTACACCAAGTGTTATCTCCGACGCTTCATTCAATTTCTGGTGAGCATTGTCTCTGGCCATGGTATTATATCTCACATATGTTAGGCATGGGTCTTGTATTTGTTCAAAATATAAAGGGTGCAAACAAATTGGCAACTACAATTACAAAGTAACTGAAATACCACCACTAAATAGCATGTCATCTAATAAAATATGTATAACCAATGGCAGATAAACTCAAAGGAAAGATTTTAGCAATTACTTGTGGTGCTAACGGCATTGGCTTAGCTACCGCAAAGAGACTTGTATCAGAGGGAGCATATGTTTCCATAATAGATCGCGAAAAAAAAGATGAAGAAGGAGTGCTAGAATGAGGTTTCACACCGAGAAAAGAGGTATCCGCGTATTAGGAATAGCCGAAAGCTTCAGAAAAACTAGTGTTTGTTCCACGCTTTCAGGAATAGTAATGCGCCGTGATCTGATAATTGACGGCATGGTTTTTGGGAATGTCACGATTGAAGGAAATGATTCTACACAAAACATCTTGTCTATGTATAGGTCATTGAAGAGAGACGACATTAATTGCATAATGCTTGATGGCCTTATCATTAGCATGTACAACATAATAGATGGTAAAGAACTTAGAGAAAACACCAATGTTCCAGTTATAGCGATAACATTCAAAGACTCGGAAGGACTAGAAGGTAATATACAACACCACTTTTCCGATGACTCCAAGCTTAAACTAGAACAATATCGCAAACTAGGGCAACGGGATAAAATTCTATTAAAAACGGGTAAGATTCTGTTTGCACGATACTGGGGATTAAGCTCAAAAGAAGCATCCACGATCATCAATTATTTTACACTCCAAGGTTCCATTCCAGAGCCGATAAGAATAGCAAAACTTGCAGCACGTGCCAGTATGAGAAGCAAATAATTTGGACTTAAAGCCACAATCACCATACTATTATCTGTGTTTGCGGTTCCAATGACATTGCCATGATAATCGGAAATTTCTAACTATATTACCGACTCTCAGGATACACCATCTTTTGAAAAATCTCACACGTAAGGATCCAGGAACGTATATAAAAAACAGTTAATATTTCAGGAAATAACCTATACGATGCAGTAGTTTTCAAAGGCCCTAAAGAGGAATTTACTGTAGGATATTATTGTGATCCCCCTTCTTGGTATATGTAAAATAACACCATGTGGCTGAATTTTTTGAATCATGACGGAGACAATTCCACTATTAACCCACCGCTCCATCCGTATTTTTTATCCATCATTGCTGAGATTCAAGAATCAAATCTTTTTCTCCACATCTTGAATAATCCTACCATGACCATTGAAGGTCTCGCTGTTTACTTGAAATGATACTCCAGAATCACGCAGGATATTTTCGACTCAATGTGCTTTCTTTTTGCGTTCAGATAAAACATAATATTTTTTATCTTGCTCAACAAACCAGCTTTTTATCTTGTGTAATTTTCCTGTTTTCCATCCTTTAGTATTCAGGTAAAGGAATTGTGATTGTGGTGAAGGAGAAGGCAATTAATCTGGTATTATATGTTACAAACTAGTTTATCAAAATATATTAAGACTAATATCATAGTTTTCAAAATAAGATTTGAAATTTCAAGACTTTAAAAAAGGACAGATATTCAAATCACCTATCTGTATAGACAAGGATGAATTTGAAAAATATATACCATTTGCGAAAACAAAAAACATTTACATGAAGATCCTGAATTAGCCGCTAAAGAAGGAATCAAAAACACTAATCTTTAGAGATACTGTATCAAATGTAATAGGTATCAAATTATTATGTTGTCTTGGCCAAGCCAAAAAGTATTTCGTCTGTTTATTGTAGAAAGATATTACCACATTATTCGTAGAATTGCCTCTACAAACATAAATAATAGTTATCACAACATTTGACGTTTACTTTGACTTTAAAAGGAAAATTATATTCTATAAGACGTCATCCGTCAATTCTCAAAGACATGAGAAAATGGAAAAATATAGAAGACCATGGGAAAATACTAGATGAAAAAGAAATTGAAGAATTTCTATCAAAAATAAAGAATAATTTATTACCTTATTATGTTAATTCAGATGACAAGCCAAAGCTAAACAGACTATGTCATGTTGAAGATTGGAATAATTCAGAGGTCAAAACAGCGCTTTCTGAATTGCAAAAACTAAACCCTGAGGGATATATTCATAGGAAAGATTGGGAATGGGCTCTTGGGCTAATAGCTATGAAAAGATTTGGTAAATTAAACCAAGATAGTGAAGCAATAGGGGTTGGAGTTGGAAGAGAGGCAATTCTGTTTTATTTAGCGAAAAAAATATCTCATGTTTATGCTACCGATATTTATGATAAAAAAGAATGGAATGAAGCTGCACCTTATGATTTTCCTGAAAACCCAAAGAAGTATGCACCATATCCATACAAAGAAGATGCTTTAACAGTATTGAGAATGGATGGAACAAAGCTTGATTTTCCTTCAGAAAGTTTTGATATTGCATTTTCTTTTTCTTCTATCGAACATTTTGGTGGTAGAAATCATTCTGGAGCTTTAAAGAGTTTAAGAGAAATGGAGAGAGTATTAAAGCAAGGAGGTATTGCCGTAATAACAACAGAATACATCCTTAATGATAAAGAGCATCCGGAATTTTTCAATCAGAGAACCATATATTCTGATCTGATTAATAAGTTAGAGAAATTAAGGATCGTTGAACCGCTTGATTTAAGAATCACATCCAATACGCTAGATACAATTATAGATTATTTTGAAGCAAAAAACTGGGGTAACCTAGACCGTGAATATATAAGAACTCATCCGCATATTGTTATAAAATACTATAACATATTATTAACATCAGTAATGGTTGTATTACAAAAATAAGATATCCATGTTGGTTTCTTAGTTCAAATTATTATTATTCCAACGAAAATGATGCTGTTATATCGAGTATATGAGCCCATATAGTTAGTGGGCCCAAGGGGTTTAGTAATAGATATATTACGAGTTTAATTTTGAATTGAACTTAATTATATCTAATGTCCATAATTCTGAATAACTGGATATCAAAACCCAGATACATGAATGGTTATTAAAATATAGAATTGATGTAATTGGAAATACATGTATTTCAATTCAGATTCCTTTTGGAAATCTTTTTTAAGCTTTATTTTTATTTCCGTTTTACTTGAATAAGTCACTAAGGCCCATTAATGAAGCAATACTCTTCCAATGGTTCTTTTTCTAACATCAAAGCTACGATTCCAGTAATTACAGGAGTAGCCATGCTTGTCCCAGCCATAATTCTATATTCATCGTCTACGATGTATTCAGGCTTCACAATCGAATCTCTAGAAAGCGCTGAACAGATCATTGCACCTGGAGCTAGCAGATCGGGTTTATTTTGTCCATGCCTTAATGGACCTTCATTACTGAACTCTGAAATTTCATTTTCATCGAATTGCATTTCTTGGTTTACACCATTACTGCTAGTCCATTTAACTTTAGTAGTAAACGATCCTACGGTTATCGCACTAACTGCACATCCAGGGGAACCAATTTTTATTGTATCACTTACACTGTCTCCAAAGAAGAAAATACTTTCTGTCGAATCATTTATCCATGCATCAAAATTTCCACCATTTGGAGTAATGACATTTTTTCCCTTCACGAGTATTTGCCATATCCCTTCTTTTATTCTGTTGAAACCAGTTGTATTATCAAATATGATTAATATGTTGTGGTCAGAATTTCGATCATTAGGTGGAGGGGTTAGAATTGCAACTCTTCCCTCAGGAAGAGCATACTCCATAGGATCATTGTCTAAATTGACTGCCTGAAAAGGCGTGGTAAACCCCGTTGGCGATCTTATGGCAATATCATATTGATCCTTTCCAGAATACCAACAATTAATAAATAATATGTAATCCCCAAAAATAGGTGGAACTCTGAACTTAATTGGAATGGTTGTATTTTGCAAAATGTTTTTACGTGAATGGATATCACTATCTCCTTCATTACCCGCAGCACAACAAACTATTCTTCCGGGACCAGACACCTCGTCAATAATTCTGGATAGATCATCAGTCCCATCATGGGGATCATGATGACCCCCTAGACTCAGATTACAAACACACGGTTTTCCCATTTCATTTGCTATCCTGAATATATATCTCACTCCATCAGCAATATGGGCGTCCTCTAAATCCGTTTTAACAATAAGCAACTGACTTTGTGGTGCGATACCATCGAATAGGTTATTATTATTTGAGCCCGCAGCTGTTCCTGCAACATGTGTTCCATGACCAACAGTATCCCTGGAAGATTCTATGTTTTCTACTAATTCTAGTCCATATGGTCCTTCTGGTACGCCAGATCCAGATAATGTTTGATCCCAAATCCTTAAAATTCTGTCTTTAAATGAGCGATGCTTTGGATCAATACCACTATCAACAATTCCTATTATAACCGAGTCTCCAGTTAAGTTTGTTGTATTGACAAATGATCGAATATTTATTCTATTTTTTGCAACATCATTCTTAAACGATAGTTTCTTAGAAGATGTGATTCTATTAATCCTTTGATCTTCTTGTAAATAATTAATGTTATTGAGAGGAACTAATCCGGTTCTTAGCTTTCCTTTCTTTTGATTTATTGTTATGCCTTTAGATTCAAGGTCAGAAAAATCTGCATTTTCATCACATGATAAAAAAACTACTAGGCGAGATGGTTTGGGATTATTTACTTCTGATTTAATTCCCAAGAAATGTTTAAGGTTAGTTAATCCAGGTTTTTGTTCCACTTGGTATTTCATAAGGGAATATGAAATACTAGAATCAATTTTCTTATTAGTCATTGTATTTATTTTTAAATGGAAATATTAAAAGATATTGATCATAATTGCCAATAATTGAATTCTTTAGACTAAACCATGACTAATTGTATTCGAATCCAAAAGATAGATTAGATGTTAAAAGAGGAACCAAGAAGCAATGTTGTTCAATGTCTAAAATCGTAATAACAAATCATCAATAAATTAACGGTCAATTCTCATCATCGGTTTATTAAAAGATTTACATATCATAAAATTGATCAATATCCCTTGGTCTATTTCTTGCTTTTAACCATGCTTTAGAATTAGTCATCAATTCCAAAGTAAAATATTCTAAAATGTTTTCTATTTTATTCTTTAATTAAATCCAAGGAACAACGGTTTCTTTTACATTTAATAAAGAGTTGAGAATTTTACCAATTAAATGAAAAAGAGTCTAATAGCTGCATAAACAAAATCGTAAAGAGAGATATCTGAAGAAGAACATAGTACAACTACAAAAAAAGATTGTATAAAGTCGACATTTTCTTTAAACTGAAAGACAGTATTTGCAATACTCCTTTGGTAAAATCATTTCTGTTGTATTCCGATAATACAAATCCTGAAGGACAAAGAAGGATAAACAAATTAGTTGCTGATCAACTTTCAGAAAGAAAATTGATAGATGAAAAGCATCTTATCTATGACATCAGAAAAGTACAAAAGGATGCTTGTATGGAAACCTTAAAGAAATTAAACAGATATATTCAATAGTGTCTTGTTTCTTTTGGTCTTTACACCATATCAATAAACAGTAGTTAAAGTCTTAATGAGAATCCTTTTTATATAAAGGAATAGAAGTGGTCATAGACACAGATTCAATAATGAATGTAGATAATAAAAATTTATATATTTTATATTCAGACTATTAATAGGGATATTCGTTGTTGAAATGCTGCATTGCTTTCACCATTGCTTTATGAGGACTAGTCTAAGTTGTTGCCAGTGTTGTTTATATGATTACCGTTAACTATCGTTTTTGAGGCAAAATAGCGATTTTTATGTGGTTCTGAGCCAAGGGCTTTAGTAATAGAAATATTACGAATCCAAATTCTCACTCTTTTAAAATTTTTATACGCGATTGTCATAAAAATAAATGCCCATCTCCGTTTTAATTTGAGAGAAAACTATAAAACCATTTGAATGAAATACTGGATAAATGTCCAGTATAACGCATGATAATTGTGCAGAACTAAAACGACTGATGGAAAAGGGATATACATATGGCCATGACAGAAGTGGAGATGCACAACCAATAAAAAGTATAAATGCATTGAATGTTGGGTCTTCAGTATTTTTAAGGTTCTCTTTACCAGCAAGTGAAAGTGGAAGAATCGTCGATGATAGTTTTAATATGAAATATTGTTTTGAATGTGGAAAAGAATTGATAGATAATACATTTGAATCCGATTCTACTCATTAGAATTTCATATTTTATTTTTGTACAATGCTTAAGGTTCATGTTTGTAATAGTTCTAGGTTAAAAATTTAAAGAAAGAATAATGAACAGGTTGTGATCTTTGACTTTATGGTATATTTTGTGATTAAGTCTCTAGATCTAAAATAAAAAATTAAAGTGCTATTCATAAGAGGCGATAAAAAATCAGCAATATCACAAAGTAATAACCTTTGTTTTGTATTAAGTGAGTATTGAGCGAATCATCTGAGTAAAAGAAAAGGACAAAAGGAAATTTTTAGTATTTATAAACCGCTTTAGAAAATATATTAAAAGGTAAGGTACAATATTGCTATTTTTGTTATTTAAAAGCACTATATTTATTTAAATAATCTGGTCAAATATCGTTTCCTTGAACAGGTGAAGTCTGTTTAAAGTTGCAAAACTGCATCATTAGGTTTTGGATATAACTAAAGGTCCGAGGGCATTACCTTATAATGACACTAATAAGGCATTATTTTTCTTTATGGGTTTTATTGGATTATTTATGTGCTTTTTTGCGCGTGTCCTTGATAGGCTTTATGCTTTATTGGTAAAGGTTTCATTTGATGTTTTTCACCCTTTTAGTGCACTACCAAATAAGATATTTTCAGTTCAAAACCTGATAGATATGCTACGGGAATCTAAATAACATGGAATTCCAATTGTGGATTGTTAATTCATTAATTGGGATAGTTTAAACTCTATCACATCAGCCATATTTTTAATTATCTTTGCTATGCATATTGTGGCCTTGACCAGGTTGTCTGTCTTAAAGCATTCATTTGGCGAGTGTGCTTTATCTGAAATGTCGCTTCCACCCACACAAATAGAAGACGCATCAAGTATCTCAAAAGTAATACATAGGACCTGTTCCCGCGGCAGATACACTAATTATTGAGCCACCGAATGTTTCCTTTGCTGCCTCTGCCACTGGCTTTACAAAGGGATTGTCAAGCGGGGTCATATAACCTGGTTCCCCATTAAGAAACTTTATTTCTATTTTATCTTGCATGTCTTTTTCAGATTCCATAACACCCCTTATGTGATTCTCAAGCCTTTGAAATTGCATATAGGGATCCATATTGGGGACCAGTCTGAAATCAATTTTTGCTGTTGCTGTAGAAGGTATTATTGTCTTTGAGCCTGGCCCCCCATAGCCTGATGTTAATCCAGAAACATTGCAGGTGGGGTTTCTGATGCGGGCTATCTTTGCATCAATGCCAGTCATGTTGTTGATAAATCTTTCAGTGCCAGTTTCTCTCTTAAATTCCTCTTCATCAAAATCATCTTGTGCAATCATTGAAATTTCCTGCTCAGAGAAATCCTTTGTCTCTTTATACCAATCAGCAATCAATATATTCCCTGTTTTATGATCCATCAAACTGCAAATTATTTTAGAAAGGATTAGTGCCGGGTTTCCTATCAAAACTGCGTGACTTGAGTGAATGTCATGAGAGGGACCCTTTACAAGTATTTCAACGCATAAGATGCCCTTTTGTCCTAGGGAGATTATGGCCCTTCCTTTAGGGTCAACAAACCCACTCTCCCATATCACAAAATCACATTTTAGTTTGTCTTTATATTCTACAAGGTAGTCTTTTAAGTGGGGGCTTCCTATTTCTTCTTCCCCTTCAACAATAAACTTTACATTGCATGGCAAGTCTCCGTTATTGCTTTGCAAATAATACTCTACTGCCTTGATTCGGGCAACGAGCTCGCCTTTATCATCTGATGATCCCCTGCCGTAGATGTAGTTACCTTCTACTTTACCGCTAAAGGGGTCATCATTCCAAAGTTCGGCAGGGTCTTCAGGTTGAACATCATAGTGATTGTAAAACAATATTGTTTTTACATTTGGATTTGATTTTGACTTGACTTCTCCATAGACTATCGGTGGTGGAGGTGGAGATTGTGATATAGATGAAGTAATGGATGAAGACGAAATATGAGGAGAAGAAGAATATTTTACTGATTGTGATTTTGTTGTTGGTACAGTAGATATTGTGGATTTATTGGTGCCTATTTTTCCATCTGCGTCCTCCTTCTCCTCTTCTGTCTTTCTGCCCTTATCTAAACATAGTAATTCTGCGTTAATTCCGGCATTGCTCATAATACCCAAAACAAGGTTTGCAGTTTCCTTTAGGCTCTTGTTCCTTGCCGACACACTGGGTTGTCTTATTAGTCTTTGAAGGTCGTTTATAATGTTGTTTATATTTGAATGTATTAGTGAATCAATTGTTGCTTTTTCCACCTGTTTATTTTATGTAGTAATAGATATTAACAATGTTAAACACTGATTTATTATTCTAGTTGTATATTTAATAATTAGCATTATTTTAAATTCATCTTAAATTAATTAATAATAAATCTGTACTAGTTCGACAGGAGGCTCTGTTAACTTAAGTCACAATATCCTTATTGTGTTGACATGCAAATAGATTCAACCAATTCTTTACGTGCTTTAGTTTGCAGTTTACTTTTCGACAGGGAAAACAGTCATCAAATCCTTCAGTTCTGTCCTTGATGTACTGGATCGTCCTTTCAATAAGGCTTTTCTCAAAAGAAGAATGTAAATGGTGTCTTGACCTTAGAAACCTGCAAGCCTGAGGATACCATGTTCCACCGTCTGTAGAAACTGGATGCTTTCCGTGAATATGGGTTAAACCTGAAATGAACCTTTCAGCCACAAACATGTTTCTTTCCTTGTAGATAGATAGTGCGAGAATCTGTTTGTTTTCTGGTTCAATTGCAATCCATAGCCAGAGGTGTTCTGAACCAGCCTTGATTGCCGTCTCGTCAACTATGAACTCAGAAATTATGTTTCTCTTTAGGGATACCCTTTTGGGGCGGTATTCCTGAATCCACTTCCAGACTGCAACTTGGCTTCTCTTGACAGTGTGCAAAAAAGATAACGCTTTGGCTACATTTCTAGTCGATAAGCCAAGAAAGTACAAATACAAGCCGTGGCCAACGTGCTCTGAAGGCGTTCTGTTTCTTTTGTTGAACATGTGGGAAACAAGGCACTTTCAAGCTATAGGCTTTTCGTTAAGTTAACAGGGCCTACAAATGTAAGATTATATTACATATACATTTTTCAATTAATTTAAACTTTTTATCGCAATTTTTATCAATACATATAAAAATTTCAATAATATTAATTACCCTTGACAAAGCGAAATGTCTTCCAAATTATTAGTTTACAAATGTAAGAAATGCAAAACCTTGTTTCTGAATTTCAAATAGAAAAAATCTTTGTTTATCCTTTTCCATTGCTATTGAAAGATATGCCTTTGATTGTATAATGTTAGGCAAGAACTACAGCAAAGGTATTTCTCAGAATCACCTACATTAATTTTGTATGAGAAAGAGTGGATAGATTCTCCACAAATCTCACACAATGTTTTCATTACGCTTTCTTTTTGTATTGGGTTAATAGGTTCATTTTTTATAATTTTGTTTAAAATCTGATAGTACAATGACTTGATGCCTTTTATGCCTGACATTTTCTGCCTTAAGTCCTACAATTGAAATTGGCCATATAGCATAACCATTGCCATCAAGTTATGTTCGCCTGTTGCCATGTACAGATCTATCGGATAATGCCAAGAAAGATTCTTTGTGCATTATTCATTTTTATAACGGAGTTTATTATGCTCTGGTTCATATTCGTTACAGCATCCATGAGGTGCAATAACGCCTGATTCATTGCCAAATATATCAGGTCCTTTGTCATCAACTATCATACATTTGCCACCCATAGAATCAACCCAATAAATACAGTTATAGCAAAAATAACCTGCATGCAAATCAGAACCTTTGAATTCCTCTCGTTCCACATATGCCATTTTCAATTTGCTTTGTTTTTTAAACTTTGTAACATTCCCTACTATATCAGCAGTTTTTTCAATTATATTTTTATCAGACATCCATATCCTCTTTCCCATACTTTCTATTTAAAGAATCTACCTCATTTTTGGAGGGCTACAAAGATACGCCTATATGCTTCATAAAGTATAAAGATAGTCATTACCAAAAATAATACACCATCCATAAGAGATGCCAAAATTTCAGTTTATGAAAACCAAAAGTATGAATTGGTGTTGCTGCCTTTTTGCTATATATTGTTGCAGATCGGCATCATGAAACTTTTCTACACGCCTTAATATTACTTAAGATTATTACTATGTAAAATTCCCCTTTTTTCGAATTGAAATAACCTCAGGGTGAAACAGGCCCACAGGGACATCAGGATGAAACAGGTTTAACAGGTCCACCAGGTCCATCTAATATAGCCGGAAAAGTTTATTCTAAAAAAGCTATTGACAATATTGGCCCTCAATATGTAGCAACTATTTCATGCGGCCCCGGAGATACAGCAATATCAAGCAACTTCGAGTATGTATCAAGTGACGGAAGATCAACCTACACATCAAATACACTAGATGTGCATTCAGATACTGCAAGAGCAGGGATACGGCCTTTAACTAATGTGGGCAATTATGTCGCAGTTTGGATTAATTGCTTCAACAATCCTTAATTTTTTAGCAAATATCTGCTTTAAAATACAGATAAAAAATATGTTGTCCTCCAAAAAAATTACATAGCAAACAACATATGAAGCAGATATAAAAGGCCGAAAAAGGAGCGAATATCATTTCTTTATAAACCAACCGATAACAAGATATGTTGGTCGTCATGCTCATAAGTGAAAAGGAGAAAGGGGACACTATGGTAGTTAATGTGCTTAGGAATGGACAAATGCAGACAATCAATGTCAAGCTTGACTCAAATCCTGCCTTTTTGCCGCAGTTAAATGAGTGATAGAGAACAAGATGGGATAAACAAATGCCATCAATCCCTCTATCGAGAAAGTTGCATGATCTACATCTATGTATTGTTCTCAATCAAAAATAACATAAAGAACAACATAAGTAACAATTGAGAAAAGACTGTAACAGAGATAGCAGACATCATTTCTTTATAAACCAATTAACCAGTCACGATATCCAGGTCAACAATGATTATTTTTCAACTAGAAGGATGATAATTAATTTTCCTTTAACATTTTTCTAATAAAAGTATCGATTATTTTTATCAGATGAATTATCCATATTTTGCCTTTAGTTTTGTCATTTATGAATTTAGGAATAGGCTCTACCAATGCATGGGCTCAATCACTTTAGGTTTGACTAAGGGGGTTTGAGTAGGGTAGGTAAAGGGGTTCAATAGCTTTAAGTATAGTTGGAGTTTGATTTTAACATTTAAAAGGAAAAGTAAAACCCGTAAGTGACAGACTAGCTGAAAGAAAAATTGCCACATTGTCCCGCTCTTATGCCATAATTGCATTCTTAAATTTCTGACAATTGCATTTTTTGCGATTTGACAGATTTATGATTTTTACTTTCTTCTTTTCCGTCATCAATGTCGTATTCGGTATAAACTATTTTTGGCATTCTCGTTAGTATGCGATTGGGTTTATTAGCGTTTACCCTAAAATCAATAGAAGAATATGATATGAGCTTGATGAAAATCCTTCACATTATAATATCATTTACTAAAAAGCCTGAAAATGATTTTATAACAATTGGGAAATGAAAACCCTTTAATGGTTTTATAAAAATGAGCCCATGTGGTTAGTGGGCCCAGGAGGTTTAGCAATGTATAATTACGAGCCTAATTTTTAATTTTAATAATCTAATGAAACAAAATCGGTATATCAATGAGCATTTTTATCTTTTATCGGATCATTAGATAAAAAACTACTTACTATAGATTGTAAAGAAACGGATGAAGGAACAAGGCGAAAGAAATTCTAAATTTATATGATAAAAGCAGGTTGGATTTGTATGGCTAAAAGTTTGCTTACTTGTGGATTAGCATTTATTGCTGTGTTTCTTTTTTCTCTGATCCCATATTCATATTCACAAAACAATACTTCTTCACTATACAACCAGGTTTCCCCATCTACCATATTTGGTTATTTGAGGGAGGTGGCACCGATTACCGAGAACCAAAATGCAACCCAAATATTTGATCCAGAAGGCGTAGATGTGGATTCGTCAGATAATGTGTATGTCAACGACATTGGACCTAACGAAATCAAGAAATACGATGAGAATGGGAATTTCATAACTAAATGGGGATCAATGCCCGATGCGGGGTTTGATGTACCATTAAGCCATCCACACGGAAATGAGGTGGACAATGAAGGCAACATCTACGTTACGGATCAAAATAACAAACGCGTAGTAAAATTCACAAGCAATGGCACCTTTATCGGTTCCTTGGGCTCTGAAGGCGAAGCGAATGGGCAGTTTTTGCATCCCCATGGCGTAGATGTTGATTCACAAGGTAATGTGTATGTGTCAGACAGGGACATTCCAAACATTCAAAAATTCACAAGCAATGGCACCTTTATCGGTTCCTGGGGCTCTGAAGGCGAAGCGAATGGGCAATTCAACACCCCTTGGGATGTTGCTGTAGACAAAAACGACGACGAGATATACGTACCAGATTAT
>JADDOW010000047.1:0-6623 GCA_016782225.1 Nitrososphaeraceae archaeon | reverse complement strand
TCCACGTATTCTCTACTGATGGCAAATTCATAAGGGATTTTGGAGGTGAAGGCGAAGGTGAGGGGCAATTTAATCACCCTGCAGTGATAGCGTTTGATGGTTATGGTAATGTTTATGCCACAGATTCTGATAACCAACGAGTACAAATTTTCTCAAAGAACGGAACTTTTATTACCATGTTTGGAGGTGAAGGCGAAGGTGAGGGGCAATTTTTGAAACCCGAGAGCATCGCTGTAGATTCCAAAGGTAGGGTATATGTCGCAGATACTGCAAACAATAATGTACAGCTGTTTGTTCTTGGATAGTACAAGGACAATATTTAGTTTGGGTGCAAAGGGGCTAACGCCGATATCGGTTCTCTAAAAGAGGTTCTATTATTCTATAAGATGTTGTTAAATTTAAGCATTTTGATAAACCATGCCTATTGAATTGAATGACAGCAAGCATCAATATTTTAACTCCATAAATGAATGCTATTATAGAGGATTTAATGTTATTGTCCAAAGTCCATCCTAGCCACATGCTAGGTTTGCAGTAAAGCCTGCGTCAACAGGGACACTGATGACTTGAATTTGATGCTAATGGTTATAGCCTTGTAAACTGACATGCCATATTGTCTATCTGCATTTTTATATATGTTCCATCTTTGAAAACGAAGTTTATTAATATTTTTTAATGAAGATTGCCATACCTGTGATTGCGACAATAGACAAACAAAGACTATAAAGCACGGCCAAAACCACACCGTAAGCATCCCACAAAATCCCAAATGTTATGTTGCTGACAAAAAAACAAACACCAGATACCAAACTGAATAAACCATATGCGGTTCCTCTTAGTTCTGGAGAAACATGTTTTGGTATTACCGCTCTCTGAACAGTTTCTGATATCCCTACGTAAAATCCAAACACAACAGCCAAAACAAAAGCATAAAGAGAACTATGTGCTGAAAAGGCCATCATTATTGTTGATATCGCAAAGATGAAATATCCCAGTAACAGCACTTTCTCATTACCGATTCTGTCCGCAAAAACACCTGCTGGAATGCCAATTATTGTGTGGGCAACATGATTATTGCATACACTAACGGTATCAGGCTTTGGTCTATTCCAAGGTCTGAGCATTTTAACAAAACGAACGAAAAGTTAAAAGCCCCAAGGCTGAAGATACCAGTAACAATCAGAAGAATAACAAATGGTTTGTTTCCTTTAAGCAGGCCTCCTATGTTTTCAAATATTGTTGTGTTAGACAGTTTTTTTATTGCAACCTCCTTTACAAAAAATACCAAAATTGTCACAGCAATGATGCTTGGAATAAGCGATAGAAGAAACACTGCCTTAATATCCATTGCCTGCAAAATTGCAAAGGCCACTATGGGTCCCACTATGGCTCCCATCTGGTCAATTGTTCTGTGAATCCCAAAGGCTTTTCCCGAAATTGATTCCGATACAGAATCAGATATCAAAGCATCACGCGGTGCGGTCCGTATGCCTTTTCCCATTCTGTCAGTTGCCCCCACCACAAAGGCGTCAGTCCAACCGCTACTAAACACAAAGAAGGGTTTGCTTATTGTTGACAATCCATACCCAATTATGACAAACACTTTTCTTTTCCGAAACTTGTCAGATAATGCTCCTGAAAACTTTCTAAATGTATAACTAGTTAACTCAGAGGAACCCTCTATCGCACCAAGAATTGCTCTTGACACTCCCAAACTGCCAACCAAGAAAAGGGGAAGAACACTTAAAATCATCTCTGTGGAAAAGTCAGTAAAAAAGCTGACCAAAACCCGCATCATGACATTACGCATCCCTTTGGGCTTTTCCTCTTTGGCTTTGTCTCCCGAAGGCAATTTTGTCAATTGTTGAGTATTGTGTTTATCTATTTGTTGTGCAATGTCTATTCTTATAATAGAACTACAATCAGTAGATTATCATTTCCTTTCAATTGTGATGTATTATTGACAAACTTAACAAAGGTTTTCCAAGGTAAAGGATAGAAAACGGATCTGTAACAGTGTTAATCGGAGAGGAATTAGCGCTAGTTGACAATTCATTTGAAAAAGATTCTGAGGTTATTATTTCATCTGCGCCTTTTGCAGATTCAATAAGCAATTTTTCAATTAAACGACCAGTTATTTTTGTTCTCCATACCATACACTTCTACTTTTGTATATTATTGATACAGTAACGATGATATAAGATATTTGAAAGAATGTAGTAAAGAAGGCCATTGGATTAGTATCAACTAACGGTAATATGGTTATTGGATTTGGAAATCTTGTTACCAATAAATATGAAGTTAAACCTGCAGTAATTATCAATCCAAAGTAATGATAATACTTTACTTTACTTTTTATCAAAGGAATTGCCAAAAAGATTTGAACTATTCCTGATGCAGTGAAGAGGGCATCTGTTTGTGGAAGCATTTCCATTGGAAAATTAATTGGTTTAAGAGAACGGTCCTAGCATCAGAAGATGGAAAATTCCTCCAATCATTGTTAGGAATCCTGCCAATACTAAGAACATATCTAATTTATATATTGTTAGTATTGTTTCCTTTTTTTCAGCTATTTTTTTTACATCCATATCTATTGATTACCTTCTCTCGAGTTCTAAATATGCTGCATTACCTGCAGCTATTACTTTTAATATCTCGGGTTTGAAAAATATAATTTGAATTGCAACTAGAAACATCAATAACACCAGGTTCACCTACTGAAGCAACCCAGATCCAATAGTCCTTTCCGTTCACGTTTATTAACTTTCCAGAGTGAGCTTGTGTACTTGAGATTGTGTACTTGAGATAACATAAGATTGAATAATTAATAAAATTCCTTTTTTTAAGAACATGGTAATTATTTTATTTTTCTTTAAATCTAACTTTAACGTCTGAATAATCTTATCCATACCAAACTATCAAACCTTCTAATTATATGAATATCTTTGGATAGTTTATCCAATATAATAGGAATTGATTCAAAGTTGCTCTTTTCATTGTATTCCATTTTGATACTGTTAAGTGATAACCTAAAAAAAATAATGATTGTTTTAAATCCATAACACTGAAGTCTAGTAAGTTATTTAGGGGATAAACAATTGAAAAGATTTAAAAAAATTTTACGATAATACTAAATTAATCAAAAGCACTTTGTTTTTAATGTTGGATAAACTATCCAAGAATTTATATACTACAGTTTAATAATATGCCTATGAGCTATTTCAAATCAAATCAATCACAAAAATTATCATCATTAAAGAATCGATCGGGAATAGCTGTATCATTTGTTAACAATGCTCTATCTTCTAATGCTTATTCATCGGCATGTTCCAGGCTTGCAAAAAGTATTGAAAATAGCGCCCATGGTGAATCATACCGTAAAATGGATTTAGGATACTATAGACTATCTCAGATAGCCTGGCATGTTTCTTCTCGTGAATCTGCATTTTTTCTTATTGGATTAGCATACGGGTCAGTCGATAACTTTTTTAAGCTATTGGAAGCCCAGAGAAATGATCTTAGAAATTACGCTTACGCATGCCTGTACAAAAGAAAATATCTCAAGGGTTTATTTCTTCTATTAATAGAAAAGTTGGCTATTCGATGGGGAAAGAAATTCCTGATGGAGTATCAGAATCTGAATAATAGGCAATGGTGGTGATTGTTTATTATCGCATTCAAATTCTTTCTTTTGAGTGTTTCTTGCAATAAGAATGAAAATAATAAAGTATCCATAATCAGAGCTATATTTTGAAATAGGTATTTAAACATGGTATCATCTAAAAGATTGTTAACTGATGTAGGAAAAAGTATGATTTTGAGTAATGATATTGTTGTTTTGCAGTCATATGGAATGCATAATAATCAATTATTCGACCCCAAGGAAATTGGGATAGTTGAGCAGCTTTGCAATAATTGCACAATGGGATTTAATTTATTATGAAACTGATGAAAGCCATTTTAACTTATATAAACCAGGTTCTACGTATAGCCTATTTTAGTGGAGT
This sequence comes from Nitrososphaeraceae archaeon, assembly GCA_016782225.1. GTDB lineage: Archaea > Thermoproteota > Nitrososphaeria > Nitrososphaerales > Nitrososphaeraceae > Nitrosocosmicus. Next base: position 2,616 of record JADDOW010000047.1, on the reverse strand, counting down.
AATATGGTTGCGAAGAAATCCGATGTCTCTTGTATTCTCAATTTTAAGTCCTTTTTCAATAATGTTCTTATTACTTATTATCAGTGATGGCGAATATATACAATTTGCAATTGCTGGGAGTTTAGTCATGACCATGGTAGCATTTGGATTATCTCTAGGTGAAGATGTTTTATATTATAAGCTAGATTATAGGATGCAGGATCTCTTTGTAGCATCTCCTGTCTCTCAATTTAGCTTTATGATCGGATTGGCTATTTCCGAACTAATGTTCGGTCTACCTGCAATTATGATATTGTTTTATCTTACATTTTATTTTGGCGCATCAATTACTGTTTTGCCTATCATAATAGTGTCAGTAATCTTGATCTGGGGTGCTATGTCTGCTTTAGGATTTTTTGTATCTTCATTTTTGTCCCATACGAGAAATGTACGACAAGTAGTCTCTTTCATAACAGTCTTAATAGCAGTAATCCCGCCAGTATTTTATTCTGTAGATGTGTTACCAGAAGAAGTACGCTATATTACATACATGCTACCTACTACGCATGCTTCACTTGTAATTCAGCACTATATGGGTTTTCAAACTCCTGATAGTTGGTCGATATATTATGCCTTTATAGTACAAGGTGCATATCTATTTGCTTTCATTGTTTTAGCCAATAAGAGAGCTGTTTGGAGAGAAAAATAAACGCCTCAAGAATAAAATAAATGAAAAAAAAGATAGAATTTTGATCTTAGTGAAATATAGGAACAGGGTGACTAAGATTTAATGAAAATCGTGTAATCATCGTGACAATAATACAGCTATATGAAGTGCTACAGAATTTAGATCTTCAATATATAATTAGTATTCTAGATCATTGATGATCTTCTAGACAGAAGAAAAATATTATTTATTCTATCTTTTTGTTATTTGGAAAAAATTTACTTTCTTCATGATCGTCGTGATTTTCAATAGTCTGAATAGCAGCTACCTTTGATGCCAAATCAGCCGTAATGTAGCTTTGGTCATCACTCCCAATTACAATAATGTCATTGTCTTTAGGTTTTAGATTCGCCTTGAATAATTTTTCAATCTTTTTCTCTTTCTCTAAAGCATCAAATCTGGAACCAGGCATTAGGAATTTACCTTTATGATACAAAAGCGTAGTGGCGCCTCTTGCACCTATTTTTATAGCAGCATCTCTTTGCTCAACTCCTTGTTTTACAGCAAATTGTAGATTTCTCAATAAGACAGCGTAATTATATTCAGCAATAGATATCGAGCTTTTAGGTACCTGTGTTTCAGCGCAGATATACTTGGATATTTCTTCAAACAACATTCGTCCTTTATCAGTCATGGTTGTTCCTTTTTGAGTTGTAATAATTAAATTTTCCATTTTCAAATGCTTGATGAGGGTCTTGATGGAACCTTCTCCTAATCCGAGTTCATTCATAAGTAAAAGCCGGCTAACAAATCCATATTTTCCTATTAGTTGAAGCGTCTTGAAAACGTGAGCAGAATTAAACGAAAGAATTATACTTGGTGCATATCTATCAGAAATTGACTTTATGCTGTTGATTACAAGATGCACAATAATATTTTAGTAACAAACAAATTTATTTTTATCTTTTCAAACAAATTCATTGCAAAAAAAAGACGTTTTTCCTTCAAAGTTCAATGATCACTACTAATCTCAAATACACATGCCTTACTCTCCCTGCAAACTTCAATTCATCACGTCCAATTTATGCTAGATCAAAATTCGATATTACAATGTCTTCTAATTTTTGGAATCATAATAATACTAACAATAAATATTATTGTAGAATTAATGCTACTACCGCAAGCTTTTGATAGTCTATGTCTGGGACAGAAAGGGTTTGAATCATTTTTTGATAAACAAGAGACAAGTTTTTAACATTTTGATCGTTTGTTTCTTTGTCATTAGACATTATATTGATTAGACTGCTTACAGTATTTGTGAAATCTTGGACGACATTACTATTGCCTCCATACAATCTAAGCACTTATATTTTTAAAACTTGAACTTGATAATATATTTTCAGAATCAATGTGGATAGCTGTCAGATTGTTACTTGTATAATCTTCATTTGCTTTGTAAATATAACCTTTTAATTCTGTCATAACATACATAAATAACCTGTCCCAAGTGATATTGCTTACTCTTTGAGCATTGACGTCATTTAGGGCAAGCATGTACATTAGTCCAAAGAAAATAAAAATAAACATATAGATTCCTTTATCTGATAAAGAACAATATTTCTTCTTAATATTTTTTCAAACAAACTTTTTGTCTTAAATAAGGAGAAATAATTCCTGTAAATCATTACAAGTGTCATTACCGTTATCAACACAATGTGGGGCGATTATACCATCAAAGATCTATAAACAGAATTTGTTTTTGTCATTTTTTTGGCAATTCTATAACTAATATATCCACCAATTGGTATGGCCAGACATATCGGTATCCCTTTTAGTAGACTTTCATATGAAACTTCGCTGTTTCCTATACCAAATACAGGTTGAGTATAATCGACCAAGAAATTTGGCGGTATGTAAAGATTTACTCCTATGTTACTTAAGGCAATGTTTATGTATTGCCTAGATTGTCT
>JADDOW010000080.1:15422-20680 GCA_016782225.1 Nitrososphaeraceae archaeon | reverse complement strand
AGTACATTATTCCCAACCGATAATAAAGGCATGATAAAGACAATAAAATGATTGATGTAAATGTCACAACATAAATTAGATTTAGGAACTATTTTGGTATTTGGAGCGCATCCTGATGACTTCGAAATTGGTATGGCCGGCACTATTGCAAAATTGTCAAGAATGGGGTATAATATGAAATTGGTAATAGCTGTTTTGCCTAATTTTACACAAAATGATAAAAAAGAAGAAAGAAAGGAGGAGGCAATAATGTCCGCTAAAGTAATGGGTTGCGAGGCCCCCGAGTTTCTTGACTTGTCTCCAAATGAAATGACCCATAGCAGAAACTTAATTGGAATAATTGACAAATACATTTCAGAACACAAACCAAAAGCCGTGTTTACACAATGGATTGGCGATTCACATCAGGACCATCAAATCCTAACTAAATCTGTTATTTCGGCAAGTAGGGATACCTTTGATTTATACATGTATGAAACAACCATTCCGGGTGGAATTACAGAGCAATCATTTAGATCTCAGTTATTTGTTGATATTTCGGATTTCATAGAAGTTAAAGCATCTGCATTGAAATGCTTTAACTCCCAGCAATTGAGGTGCGGTCCCATTTGGATAGATGCAATTTCGGGGAGGGCCGCCTATAGGGGCTACCAGATGAACTGCAGGTATGCGGAAAGTTTTGAGGTAATCAGGACAACAAAATGGTAAAGTGAGTTAAACTAAAAATAATCTATTATATCAGATTTTAATTCTTTTGGGTAATTTTTGGATGATTTCATATCGTTGAACCTGTCCAAATCCAAATAGGTCTCATTCCAAAACCGCATGCATAACAAAGACTGGTGTCCTGTAATCTTTACAAATTCATCGAAAAGTGTGTTTTTTGCTACAATGTCTGGTTCATTTATTCCTGCTATTGTTCTCATGGGACATGATGCCGAAAATCTTGGGTTGATTTCAATTATTTTTGCTTTGTTATCATCCTCATCAATTCTCAATTGGATATTTAACGCGCCAATTCCGCCAATTTTTTCAGCTACACTCTCGGATATTTTTTTTATTTCTGGAAAATTGTCTATTATGGCTTTGTATGTTTGGCCGTGTTTTAGGATTTTTTTTATCACTATAGATGACATAATCTGTTTTCCGTTTTTGGCTATTGTTATACCAGTTGTAAATTCTTGATTATCGTTTTTTAAGTATTTTTGGATTAATGGCCTCCACCCAGTTTTTTTTATTGAGGATATTGCATAATTTAGTTCGTTGTTATCGTTGACAACAAATATGAGTTTTGAACCAGAGCCCTCGCAAGGTTTAACAATTAGGGGAAATCCGTATTCTTTGGCAAATCCTTCAGACTCTGGTTCTAAACAAGATGGAACATAATTGAGATTGTTATTCTTTAGAAACTCAAACGTTTTGTATTTGTCTCTGCAAGTTTCTATTACGTTATGAGGATTGGTTAGGATTTTCGCTGGTGTGTCATTTTCAATTAGTTTTTTGTTATTACTTATTTTAAGTAACTCATCATCAGAGCAGGCAAAAACTATATCAATGTTGTTTTTGGAACAAATGTCGACTATTGAATCTACATACCCATCACTTTTTGGTTTGCCTATAATAGAAAATTTGTCAACTCTAAAAAGCCCTGCTGAATCAAATACGATGTCGGTGCCATAAATGCGATAATTGTAATTTTTATCTTGTGAATATTTGTTATGGTACTTTAGTGATTTAATTATGCCCTGGGCAACAATGCCTCCAACTGAAGTAACAAGTGCATTAATTTGTTTCATAACTTTTATTCTAATTTAGAATTAGAGGAGACGCAAAATCATTGTTTTTTATTAGACTGCTAGACCACATATTGGAAATGCTATCCATTCCAAAATTCACCACATAGTCAATGATGCATGGCTTTAGGGTCAAAGCGTTATTTGATTTTTCAACGTTATTGATAAAGGATTTTAGGTTTCTTTGTTCTTTTTTATAATGCAATAGATCATCCAGTAGGTTTTTCAATGCGTCTTTGTCTTTATAAACTAGGTTTCTTTTTGAAACCAAAGGTTTTATTTTGTTTTCAAAATCATGATTTTTGTTGTTAGCGTCAATTAAAAACTTTGAAACGTCGTTTATGTTATTTTCCTGTAATACTCTCAATGCCTCCTTTTGGGCAAATCCCGTATAAACATCCTTAGATGCCCATAATAGCAAAAGGGGCATATTTATTTTCAAGTCATCATAAACCCTCTTGCCTATAATTGTATACCCCAGGCTGCCTCCTGTTCCTGTAATATAGCTGGAAATCTTTAGTTCTCTGGAGAGTAAAAGCAGTATGGGTATAGCCCTTGGGGAAACCAATCTCAATTTGTCAACAGGGATGGAAATATTATTTTTTGTCCCCACATTTATTAATAAATCCTTTTTGCAAGAAATGCACTTTCCTGTGAGGTTGGTGTTTCCATTGTCATCTTTATTTAAAATGGAGTATCCTTTACTGCCACAAGTGCAATTTAGCCACAATGGTGAATATTTGCTTGAGTTTGAACTGATGCCATTGTGAATTCCATGATTCCTGAAGAACGTTTCGGATCTTTCTAATGACTTTAAGTAAACATCGTTATTGGATAGTAAAAAGTTATAACCGTTTTTAAAGGCATTGGATAATTCTGATAAGTTTACAAATAATGTCTTGTAATCCCAGACATTATTTATCATTTTGGCCATTATATAGGAATTGAATTCTGAATAGTTTTTGGAATTTGATAGGGATTCCTCTACAATTTGCCAAAACTTTTCTAAGTTGTTATATAGCCTTTTACGGTTTTCTTTGGAGAGTGATTTATCGCTCTTAATCCACGTATAAACCTGGTTTTCCCAATAAGAAACTAGAGAGTGTGTTGGGGGATCTGTTTTAAAAATAATCTTCCATCTTTTAACGTCATTCATGGGGTATCTTATATCCAAAATACCGGATGAATTTCTCATGCTGGGTAGTTTCGCTACATGAACCCAGCTATCGTCCATAAAGTCATGGTCTATTATTAAGAATAAGGGTAATGGCGCATCATCTGGTTTTTCTAAATTATTGGAAAGTGTTTCAAGCATAACGATTTTTTTAAAAACACCGCTGAATGCAAATAGATTTGGTTGATGAATGGCAACAATGATTTTCAGTTTTTCGTTATCAATTAACTCTATTTGAGACTTTACTTTGGAAGTTAAAGTCCCCGATTTTTGATGAAAATCGTATATGGCATCCCTTAATTTTCTTCTATTTGACAATATTGTTTCATCAAAATTAGGTATTTGAATATCGCTAATCGCTTTGACTGCACCATCAAATTTTGATGGAATTGATAGGATAAATTTGTCAATATCCGTATCACCTATTTCCAAATACTTTGAAAATATGGATTTAAACCTGGTTTGCCCGTCAATTGCTGTTGTCGTTATATGTCCCAATTCAATTAACCCATCTATATATGTATATTAGTTTGTTTTTTAACTATTCATATCTATCTTCTATAAATTTTATAAGGTGCTTTATTCTATCAAAGTTGCCTATTTCCTCAAGTGAATGGGCATCACTGCCCAAATGAAATTTTATTTCCAACTCCTTAAATGTTTCTATAAATTCCAAAGGTGGTCTACTGTACTTTGCATTAACTTCTATTGTTTTGTCATTTGATACTATTTCTTCACCCAAGTTTTTAATTTCTTTGGATGTCAAAGTAAAATCTGGTTCGGGTGCCAAGTGACCGATTACGTTTACATTTTCATTTTGTACGGCTTTTATTAGTGCATTGTACCATTGTTTTTTGTCTTTGTATTTTGTATGAAAGCTTGCAATAATAAAATACTTGTCATTCAAATAAGAGTCTGGGCAATCAATATTGCCATCAGCAAGTATTTTGGCCTCAAACCCCACCAAAGTATTGAAACTAACTTTGCCTTTAAAAAAATTTATTTCCTCCAAATATTTCTCCGTCCAATCAGAGGATTTCCTAACATGTTCAGTGAAAGCGATTGTTTGCAAATTCTTTTCCTTTGCCTTTTTGATTATGTTATCAACAGTCAAATCAATTGACGAGTGATCATTATAGTTACAGTGAATGTGATAATCTTCTTTGGTGTTTAACAACAACATCAATCTAATAAAATCTACTAATATTTCTTATAGATTTTTCCTCAAATATTTCATACATAAATACTTATATCACAAATAGGATTAACTGATCCTAAACGGATGTTAATTGCGTAGAAAAGTATCCAATGTTTTAGTTCCCGGCGCTTCTGCCCCAGCTGGAATTAATACTATTAAGTCCCTGAAATTGTCAAATTTCAAAGGTAACGTATTGTCTACCGATTCAAATGCGTTATCCGCTGGTTTCTATTTATCTGATTATAGCGAAGTAATTCCCGAGGTGGATAACAAAGATTACTTGGAGATACTGTTCAAAATTATTGACAAATACGACATAAATGTACTAATGCCTTCTTCGGGTCATGACATATTTCCGTTTAGTGAAAACAAAGAGAAATTGAAAAAAAATGGAGTTATAGCCGTAGTAAGTGATCGCGATGTTTTGGAGATATGCAGGGATAAAATTCTCACATTTGAGCATTTAAATAAAAAATTCAATCTACCGTTTACCACTGATAAAAAAAACAAAATCAGCGAATTTCCGATATTCGCAAAACCAAGATACGGTAAAGGCAGTAGAGACATTATCAAAATTGATGATTATGATGAGTTGGATTATGTGGATTCCAAGTATTCAAACATGATTTTTCAGGAGTACCTTCCTGGTGATGAGTACACTATAGACGTATTGTCTGATATGGACTCAAACCCCATAACTTCTGTACCTAGGGTGCGGTTGCAAACTCGAGGTGGTATCTCAACGAAGGGAAAGATAGTGCTAGACAAAGAATTAATTGAAGAGTCATTTAGAATAGCCAAACATCTAAAGATAGTTGGGCCTTGCTGTGTCCAAGTCAAAAAAGACAAGGAAGATGTTTTTAAACTCGTTGAAATCAATCCTCGGCTAGGTGGTGGGACCATATTCTCAACACTAGCTGGTGCAAATTTTCCAAAAATGATTATAGATATGGTAGAAGGACGAAGTGTTAGAGTTCCCGTTATTTCAGAAGTAACCATATTGAGGTATTTTGAGGAGATTGTTATTGATGAGAAAAAAAATACTAATTGCATTGGAAGGGATATGTTAGCCAGTAGTGTATGTCGCCAACAG
>JADDOW010000080.1:0-15298 GCA_016782225.1 Nitrososphaeraceae archaeon | reverse complement strand
TCACATAACCTGTAAAGTTACTCAAAAGCTCATTTGAACTCACATAACCTGTAAAGTTACTCAAAAGCTCATTTGAACTCACATAACCTGTGAAAGGCGAGTTATTTAAAATTTGAATTATACTGCAAGGCCACATGCCTGTAAAATTCATTAGAACAATCGAAAATCCAATTATCATACCTGGTACTACAATAGCTATATCCCAATTCTTTACCATTTCTTTAGCCTATTTAAAAAAAGATATTATCTCCATCCTGTCTTTTTTATTGTAATAGCTGCATAGATCAATAACCAGGTATAAACAAATGTCGTCAATAATGTAAAAAATGGCCTATAAAGCCAATTCTTATCTCCCGGATTTCTCAACCTAAAGTCCACTGCAAAAATCATCCCCGTGAACATAATTCCCGACATCCACACAATAGGAGTCAAATACTCCCCATAGAAGGGCATCATAACAACGCTAGAGAATACTATATATGGTCTGAAGAATTTCATCGCTGTTTGTAAATAGTACATTATGGCTGAATAAAAAGGCCTTTTCCAGAAGATGCCGCCCGTTGAAAAAAGGCTTCGTATGAAACTTTTTCTCCATCGAATTTGCTGCTTTATGAGTGATTCTAATGTTGAGGGGACACCAATATTTACCCTAATACTCTGAGAATACATAACTTTCCAAAAACCGTTTAATTCTCTTTTGGGCGTTTTTGCCTTATCGCCATTGTTATTGTATTTTGCATAATATGGGGGTTTGTTTGACAATACATGTGCAGTCATTCTTCTATCGGTTGCAAACTTGAAGGGCATTCCCAAGAACCTGTCGTTTGCCCATTCATGGATAAAGTCCTGAATTGCATCTCGCCTGTAAAAACTCAATGAACCCGCACAACAGGTGACTGAGGAAAAGGTGCTCTCCATTCCTTTCATCGCTCTGCAGGCCCCATCTGCATACACATCTTGCATTTTCTCAAGAAAATGATCGAAGAAACCGCCCGTGTGGCGGTTTATTACCCTACCGTGACCCGTAAGAGCTCCTAATTGTGGGTCCGCATGGAAAATCTTTACAGCTTTTTCCACAGCATCCAAAGCCATGTTGCAATCGCTATCCATGAATGCATAAATATGGCCTTTGGCAATCTTGCTAGCTACCTCAACTGCCCTCTTTTTTCCAACACTGTTCTCTAGATGTACAATATTGAAATTAGAGTTCTTGTATTCTTGTTTAAGTTCATCTAAAATCTTTCCAGTTCTATCAGTACTGCCGTCATCAATTACAATTATTTCCTTTTTATCATATGTTTGATTTAGACATGACGAAACACAGTCCTTTATAATGTCCTCTTCATTTTTTACTGGGACTACAATCGAAACCAGGGGTTTCTGGTTTTGAGGGATTTGACTGTTGTGAACTTTTGCATACGGGTCCCTATAACAGAAATATGATATGAATAATACATTAAATAAAGCAAAGGTTACCAGAATAGCATATAAACCAACAGCTCTATCTATAACATAAATTGTAAGGTAAATCTTTACCATTAAGACTGTAAATACCGCAGCTAGGAGTAAAACCCTGACAAGCCATCTTTTCTTATCCAGTTCTTTTAATTTTGTATGTTGTGGAATACTATTCAAGGCCAAACTTCAAATCAACCCCTTAATCAATTAAATTTGTTCAAAGCTACTTATTACCTTTTTTATAAATTCTATTGTAAGTTTCCTAGTATCATTTTTATGATAATATTATATATATTAATATTCCATAACCAATCTATATTACCTTTGCCATCTAGCAACTCGAAGAACCGAGATCAATAAAATAGGTGTTTGCTTGTTAATCCCAACGCATGCGTTCGGTTTCACGATCTGGCTTTGATGATTTTTTCCAATCCTTATAATGGTTTTTGCATAAGAACACGCGTTTTTTGGAATTGTCAAAATCTAAATCCTGGGACATCTTTGCCTTTGAGAGACTCATGGATCTGTCCGCAGACTCATCACAATTTAATACACTGCATGTTATACCTTTCTCTACTTTACCCACTAAATTGCAAAAACAAGTGCTATATAAAAAAGTTGACAATGAGAACACTATAGCGTAAAGTATTCTGCCAAGGGGTGATGAGTTACAATTGCTGCAGTTGAATACTCTGGATTTATTTGTCCACTTTCTGTCAAAGTCATGCCACTCAGTTCGGGTTTCAATAATTTCCACACAATAAAGTGTTGAGAAACATCGGGACAGCTAGGATAGCCCCAACTATATCTTAAACCTCCCTTATCAAGTTTTAACTCTTTTTTTATGCGTAGGTTTAGCCAATCCGCCAAGGCTTCGGCGCTTTCTACGGCCAGACCATGCAAATAGTACGCATCAGAATACCGATTTTCTTTATTCCATTTTTCTATTATTTCTGCAACCTTGTTTCCCATCGTCACCGATTGAAATGCGACTATGTCGTCGGATTCATAATCAAAATAGTCAGATAGGCACAAATGTTTCTCTAAAGAAGACCGTGGGAATTCAAAGGTAACTTCGGATTCATTGTTTGTTGCACTATCTACATATTTTACCAAAAGATTATTTTGTTTTACCTTTCTGCACTTAAAATAACCATACACCGCTTGGGGCTCAAATAAATCCTCTTCAACTACCTTTGCCTTCCATTCGTCTAGTAATTTTTCAAATTCATCCTGCAGTTTGGAGGCGCCTTTTCCTCGTAAACCCCATGATAAAACAAACAGGGATTTCTTATTGAGTAGTTTCCATACCTCTTTCAGTGGGATATCTTTTTTCGAAAATCTATATAGGAAACTTAACCTTGGTGGGATTGGCTTATTCTTGATGGGCTCTATTTTGCTTTGTAAATCTTTTATGTCTGTGCCGGTGATAGGTGTTTTGTCGTTGTACTTTCTTTCGCTCCAACTTTCTATTTTTTTTGTCCACTCTTCGATAAACCGAACTTTTTCCTTAGACATTACACTGTTCATTACCTTGAGGCCATCAAAAGCTGTTTTGCAGTAGAAAATCCCTGGTTTGTAGATATCTCCACTTCCTTTTGCAATTCTGTTAATGTAATCACTGTTTATTGCTGCACCACCGCACAAAATTGGTATATTGACATCGTTTTCACGAGCATACTCGGCAAAGAGCTGCATTTGTTTGGAGGTTGAAACAAGCAATGCAGAGAGGCCAACCACATCAGCATTGATTTCTTTTATTTTGTTCACAATTGTGGGGATAGGCACTTGTTTGCCCAAATCAAAGACTTCGTATCCATTATTTGAGAGTATTGTTTTAACCAAGTTTTTGCCAATATCATGTACGTCGCCATAAACAGTGCACAAAACAAGTTTTCCTTTACTGACACCCTCCTGTTTAATCAAATACTTTTCCAATTCCGTAACTGCGGCCTTCATGCACTCGGCAGACTTTAAAACAAAAGGCAGTATCAGTTCACCTGATCCAAACTTATCTCCAACTTCCTTCATTGCTGGAAGTAAAACTTCGTTTAAAGTTTCAACAGCGGCATTGTGTAAATTTTCTTTGGTTGACTCAATTTTATATGAGATGACCTTGTTGCTGTCATTATCCTTTATTTCTATTACCTTTTTGTCCTTGTCACCTAAAATTCTATCCGCTATAGCAAAAACTACCTCGTTTTCAATGCCATCTTTTAATCTATTTACTATTCTAAAGTAACACTTTTTGCTTGCAGGCCAACTTGTATCAATTTCCAAAGTGTTTTGTTTTTGCGAAGAAGATGATGATCTTGTTGCTGCCGAGTCATCCAGTTTTGATCCAAAGTATGATATTAGTTCGGAGAGTGCATTGTCTTTGGTATTGAAGATCAAATCTTCGCATACTCTTTTTTCAGTTGCACTTATTTGGGGATAGGGAATTATGTCTTTGGGATTGATTATGACTGTGTCAAGCCCATTTTTAAGAGCATGATACAAAAATATTGAGTTCAAATATTTCCTAGCTAATACGGGAAGACCAAAACTGATATTACTGAGCCCAAGTGTTGTTAGAGAATTGGGATAGTGCTCCTTTACGATTTTAATTCCATTTAGGGTGTTTATTGCAGAATCAGAATACTCCTTCTCGCCTGTTGCAAGCGTAAATGTCAAGACATCAAAAATCAATTGCCATGGCTTTAACCCATATCCGATTGACTTGTCATACAGTAATTTGGCCACCTGCAATTTTTCCCCGCTTGTTTTGGCCATACCCAAAGGCCCAATGCACATTGATATTGCCGGTGCCCCGAATTTTCTCATCATTGGTATAATATCGTAAAACCTACTTCCATCACCTTCCAGGTTTATTGAATTTATAATTGGAATTCCTGGGATTTGCTTTAATGCCGCATGTACAACTTTAGTATCTGTAGAGTCTATTACGAGGGGTGATTCAATTTCAAGGCAAAGTCGTTTTACTAATTTTTGCATAAATTCCAATTCATCCGATCGCTCGGTTGTGGCAACACATACATCTATGCAGTGGGCTCCATCCTCTAGTTGGGCTCTTGCTACGTCTATCAATCCATCAAAGTCATTTTCCAAAACCATTTTTTTTGCTTTTTTTGAACCTTGGGAGTTTAATCTCTCTCCAATTATGAGGGGGCGGGGCTCTTGGAAAAGATCGACAGATGTTAAAGCAGAAGATACCTTGGGAACATTATTGTAAATTTTCTTCATAATATTGACTATCCATTAATTTTATAAATCATTTTGTTGATTTCTTAATTAACTTTTTTTTATAATACGTTTGAAGTTTGGGGATTAGCATCTAGCATTTTGCGTAATTTGGTAATGTGTTCTGGTGTAGTTCCACAACATCCACCAATTAGCCTTATCATTTTATGTTTTTTTATAAACTCTTCCAGTTTTTTAGATATCTCCATAGGTGACATAAGGTATTTAGCCTGCCCGTGCTCATTTACTGGCATGCCTGCATTTGGCATTACTAAAATAGGTAACTCATTTTGGTCACAAAGCCATTGGACACTGGGTGTCATTTCTGATGGCCCAGTGGAGCAATTCAATCCGAAGACATCAATATCCAAATTACTGAGGGTGACATAGGCTGATTGGATGTTTGTTCCTAAAAGCATTTTTCCGTATTGGTCTAAGGTAACGTTTGAGATTATTGGAATTTTTTTATCAATTTTTTCCATTGCCCTAAAACAACCCTCAATGGCCAATTTGATCTCAAGAACGTCTTGACCAGTCTCAATCAAAAGGGCATCGCATCCGCCCTGTAATAGTCCCTGAGCTTGAAGATTGAATGCCTCCTCTATTTCGTCCAATGCGATGTTACCTAGGTCTGGATCGTTTGAGCTTGGAAGAAACCCAGACGGACCCATTGAACCTATAATGTATATTTTTTTATTTAGTTCATGGGATGCCTCTTTTGCAAGTTTTGTGGCCTCTATGTTAAAATCCAAGGTTTTATTTCCAAGGCCAAACTCCTCCAATTTAAGCTTATTACTACCAAAGGTGTTTGTTTCAATACAGTCGGATCCCGCATTAATATAGTTTTTGTGAATGCTTTTTATCCACTGGGGCCTAGTAAAGTTTAAACTATCATTAAAACCCTCTTTGCTGTCCAAATAATCATCGGGTTTAGGCTGATAGTTTTGTATTTCAGTACCCATAGCACCATCAAAAAGCAAGATCTTATTGTTTAAATCATCAAGAAAGGAAGTCACGTATAATACATTATAACAAATTTAATTGATATATATTTTTTTTTTAAATTACTTGTAATTAATTACAAAGAGATTTATAGAAAAAAGTCCACAAAAAATTTAGGGTCCATAGTTCAGTTTGGATAGAATGGCTGCCTGCGGAGCAGTTGGTCGAGGGTTCAAATCCCTCTGGACCCGTTCTAGAATTAAATCATTTAAGTAGACCCCCCTATATTATAATGTGCTAAAAATGCCATTGGGTCCAAATGCCGAATCCTCAAGCACAAGACCTGATTTAAAACGCAATACTGCCTATCATCGATTTCTATATGCATTTTCAAATGCTGAAACCCTTGACTATTATAAAAAAAGACTGAAAATTTTTTTAAATTATTGTCTATAACTTTCGCACTACTGTTAATTTTTTTTAATATTGTTTCTTTCTGAGAAACATTTTCCTTGCCTCCTACTAAGATAAGTCCATTTTTTCTGCTTTCTATCGTATATAAACTGTCGCCATAAGTAAAATGTAAAGACCAAATTATTCCTGTAGAGTTAAAGTCAATTGGATAAATATCTATTGCTCCAAAGGCAATTCTAATGATATGTGCGGGAATTTCTATCTTCTCATAGAAGACAACATCATGGTTAGAAATTGAATCTAATGGAACTTTGTAATCCTTTAAAATGGTTTTAACTATAAGAAATGGATCTGTTTTACTCATCCAATGCTTTGAAATCCATCAATAAATTTAAAGACATTTCCAATAACCTCGAAACATTGCTGTTATGATTAATTTCTCTGGCATATACTATTTATATAGAAAATCTCGCATTTGAGGAACATCCGACGTTATATAAGCAACATAATGAAAAGATGGCATTATTTTTTGAATAATGTTTACACTATCTTCAAGCAGGTTTATCCTAAAAACTCCTTTTGGATCAAGTCTCTGTTTACACCCACTGCTGTACGAAATCCTTCCGCAGCGGCGATCTTTCCAATAGTCTGTAATGTATTTTTGCTATTAAGGTAATTTTGAATTTTATACAACCTTAAATTTTCAACTTCTTTATGAAAAATTACATTACATTGGCATTTGAAGATGGAGAATACAAACCTGAACCTAAAATGTTGGCAGGACACAACATTGACTATGCATTGGCATTTACTCAAATGAGCCGAAAAAAAGTTGTAGTCAAGGTTAGCCCATCTCAAGAAAGTATTCTTCAATGGTCTCAATTCTGTGCATTTGCAACTAATGCAGTGATTTGTATCTGTGTATTTCTCTTAGTATAGTAAATAATCCCGCAGAGAACAAAACTATGCATAATAAGTATAGTATTATGAATATGTAAGTAAGGTATGTTGATTCATAATAAAAAAGTGAATCTGATAATTCGCTATCTTGGCCAAAAAGAACATAAGAAATTATAAAGTAACAGGATACTGCAAAAATCGCTAATGGTATGATAAAGACTGCGAACTTTAAAACAATGTTCATCTTAGAACTAAGAGGATCAATCCACAGTGGAGTTAAAATCAAAGTTCTTTTTTTAAGAGATTCCTTACTGGAATCATTATATTTACTTTTATACAAAGAGTGTAGTTCTTTACGGATGCGAATGGAGTCACTTAAATAAAATGAAGATATTACAAAACCGATACCTAATGTAATAGGAAATGCTACGATGGATTCATTAAGTGTGATGGGGAGTTTCCCAAATGGAAATTGGATTTGGTTTAGTCGATCTGCTATTTTTTCACGGTTTGAATCGTATCTGTTTTTTTCTTGTATGGTTTGGTTCTGTGTCTGATTCAGTCGCTTAAGTTCACTATACTGAAAGTCGTTCAGTGATACAATATAATTTTCTAAATTTTTTTGGGCACTCCCAATGGTTTGGTTCGATACGTTCTTAAATGCATCAACAGCATCATACATAAAATTCAAGGATGCTTTGTCTGATAGGTTATCGGATTTGACCTTGAGATTGTTAAATGCAACATTCAAATCATGAATGTCCTTTTCAGGTATGGTGTCATTACCTGACATCCTCAATGGTAAAGTTATGTTATCCGTAAGAGTTTTGTTCATTCGGATTAACTCATCTTGAATTCTCATTTTGATGTTGCATTTTATCCATGTGTCGTTTACAACTGGATAGGCATCATCACAATTGGGATACCTAAATTCAGGCCGCTCCAAAAAGTAAGTTTGATTTATGGATGTGATTCTTTGGTCGACTGAATTATATATCCTGTTCTTTAGATTGCAGATTTCTATCAGTGTCTTATTGATGCCTTCACAGCCAGTAAGGTTTTTGGAATCTATACTTGGGAAACGATTGGATAGAAGGACATTATATGTTGAATTAAGCCGTTCCTTCAACGAGTCAAGTCTTTCTGAACTTTGGGGTTCAGAAAGAGCCTTTTCTATCTGTTTATTAAACATTACCTTGTTAGACTCCAAAGGGATTAAAATCAGATTGAGGAAAGATTTGTCCAAATTAGATTGATACTCATTTAACAGAGGGGTTAGGTTTTGCAAGCCATGTTCAGATTGTTTGATATAGCCTGAAACATTCTTATTCTTTTCAATGCTGTACATAGTAGCAAGAAGTTTTTTCTCATTGGCAAGTCCGTTCTCTATTGTGGATATGTAAGGAAGCAAGATAACAAATATGAAAACTAAGGAAAATCCCAACAAGATGCTAAACGATTGGCTGAACTTTTTGTTAGCATTCTTGTAGGATTCTATGAGTGTGGATTCATCTTCAGGGGTGAATTTACTATCATCATCTGTTTTTTCATTGTCATCCATTATTAAATTAGATAAAGTTGAGGATAGGGTATTTTTAAGGATTGTGTGTAAATAGATATATAATACAATATCGCATAAGCAATATGAGAACCATAAGAATATTTAGCCTGGTGATCATAACTATTTGCTTACTGGTCGTATTTCCGATTTCCTTTGTGCAAGTGACTAGAGGCGAAGCAGACGCGGCAAATGATGAACTTTCAGATTTGAATAGTTATCTAGACGATTTTAACAATCGACAGAGCGATACTAATGGACGGCTTAACCTAAACTCAAAAGCCCAGACAGATGGGAATAATTCTATGATGAATGCCGGGAACATCACATCAAATTATTCCGTGCCTAAAAATTAAAGGTCCATAAAAATTTGTGTCCCATAATTGACAAGAGATTCATAGTCATATTTTAATCGATTGATACCGAAAGATTTGTCTGGTTGAAAGTAATTTGCCTCACAAAGGTTATACCCACATTTGAGGCCCATCCGACTCAGCCCATATCAACGACTAATAATGTTGATAATAATAATACTTAATCAAATTAAACAGATTCAAAATACGTATACTATTAAGTTTTTATGTAATTTTCTCTCTATTTGATTTATAATATTTTATAAATGATCAATATAAAAAAAATATGTACATTAAATAATAAAATAAAGGCGTGTAGAGAAGATTTTTCTTAATATTATTCACTTTTCCCATTGTCGTTTTCTTTCCAGTTGGTATATGTTGAGAAATGTGAGATAGACTCTATTTTCCTGAATGTCTCGACATTATCCGTCCTCTCTTCTCCAATAGGTGGAAACAGAATGCCCTATAAAATATTCTAAATAGTTTGAACACCCAAGGTCAGAGATGGTGTTTTTTACATATCCCCTAAAGGAATGGATTATGATTTGTCTGCGTCTCTCATTGTGGTCCTCTCTCTCACCTTGCCCATAGGAACCAGTGTTTTGCCAAAGGATCCTGACAACCTTGCATACAATGAATAAGGGTCAGGAGTGGCAACATTCCTTTATTTTGAATTACTTAGGACTGATGTCTATATCTAAATATTCAAAGGAATTCTTTACCGTCACAACACATTGCTTTATTGTAATCATAAAGATATTACGATTCCTAAGGTATATGCTACATACGCTTAAGATACTATAAGGGTCTACAGTTTTTCTTTAATTTTATTTACGAGATCATCAATCGTTAAATCATTATATTGTTTATAAAAGATACGCCTACAATGCCAGTCTGTTGAAATATTGTCCTGCAGTTGATTTATTCATTGTGCTTATACTCGAACAGAACTCTGACTAATGATGGTCCTTCAAAAAGTCTAATGGTGTTCGCATCTTTTGGATAATGCCATGTGTATATTTTTCAACATAACATCCATTAATAATTTGTATTTTTCATATACAATGTATTATACATTAAGATATAATGTTAAAATTAGAAAATTGTGTTAGAAAAGAAAATTTTTTAATTCGTACTTACTTTGACATTGTTACCAATAAATTTACATAATTCGTAGAGGATGGTCCTCCGCTGGTTATGGAATAAGAAGTTATAGCATCTACTTTGTAACCATCCTTTTGAATAGTATCAACTGCTTTCCATACAGTATCAATATATTGTGATTTTATCACTACCAGCGTCGGACTTTGATATAATGCATCTATCGTTGGAATACATGTTCCCGGCATAAATTCTAAACATGTTTGGAATTCCTTATTTTAGGAAACATTTTTGTGTAGTTACTTGCCATAGTGTTAGTTGTGATTGAATAATTTTGTTGTGCAAAAGCATTTTGGTCAAAATATACGGAAATTCCAATTAGTGCCAATACTGATAACATACTTACAATCGAGAGATTCATTTTATTTGAATATGTTGAGTAATACTTAAACAATTGATCAGGTGAGATATTTTTATGCTAGAATCAACCCCTTGAATTAGAATCATTTAATGTCGCTATTTTGAATTAATGATGTCATTTAAGTAAACAGATCCAATTGAGGAGTAATTGGCATGTTCTATTGCGATCAGTAAGGTTGGTGATTGATGGATATAAATTGGATTAGTCAATTTACTTATAGTTATAGACATATTCCGCCTTGGTTGTATTGTTTTTGTCGACTATGGATGGATAATGCATATTCATTTTCTTGTACAACTTGTCTATTTCCTTTATAACCGGATCATCAAAAATATCCTCCACGCTTTTTTCATTATTTACCAAGTCTTTCACCTTTACATCAATGTCAAATTCTCCGATTACTGGTTTGTTGTCTATACCTGGCAAACTCCATACACTAAATCCAACCTCTGCCTTTTTTATGCTATCAAACAGTATTTCTCCTGATTTGTAGTTTATCTCTTCAAATTCTAGTCCATTTACTTTTGAAAGCGGTGTGTCCTTTGAAACATCTAATTTTAGGTATGGGAATATTGATAAAACATCATTCAAGGTATTTAGACTCGCGGTTTCTCTATATTCTAATTCGGTTGAAATAGAGAATTTGCTAGCCATAGAAAATTCATTATCCCACTGTGAAATTATGTCCTCCTCATATTTCTGTTCCTCTATTTCAAAATTTGGTTGCAGGTTAATATTTTGCAAATCATAACTTTTTGCCAGATTTTTATCTGGATGCCGTGCCTTAAAAGTCACATCATAGTTTTTGTTTACACCAAGCTTTACTTTTAAACGGATTGTAAGGTTATTATTTCTATATAATTCGTGGCTATCAGTATCCAAATACCAAACTGTTTTAATTTTTTTTTTCTTCTGGTTTTTTTAATGTTATCTTTTGATTATCAATTTGACTTGCTAAAATATTCATAACCTTATCTTTGTCCTCATCCGTTCCGGCAAGTTGACCCTTTTCTAAAATAAGTTTGTATTCACGAAAACCTAATTGCTTTATATTGGTATGTAATTGCATAGAAATACAAAAGTAATTTTACTATTTAGGCGTTTATTATAGCAATTGTTTTGCTCCAAATATTGAATCATTTTGGGTTTATATTAAATATAAAGATGGATCACTTGTGAGACCATCTAGAAATAAATGTTATATTTTGTTATGATGAATCTAGTTGACGATTTAGTCTCGTAATATATCTATTACTAAACCCCTTGGGCCCACGTCAAATGTGGCTATATTATTGAGTCTAAAAGTGTTTTTGTTCATAAACGTTTTTGATATGGTTATCGTTTTTTCCGATAATTGTCCATCACAAGTAATAAGACAATTTTGAGTGATCGGCTTTGCTCCCTTTTTTTGGCGGGATTAACTGTTATGCCTTAGGCCGATGGATTGTTAAACTCACGGGGGCATTAGGGAAACCTTTGACGGTTGAGACCGATGGTGCACCGTCTTTCATATGTAATAATTTTGAACTTGCCTTAAAAAGTTATGCATCCCGATTGGATGTTTTCAACATTTTTGCACGGGCTTTTTTTGATTTTGTCCTAGAATTCTGTGTATTGCGGCAGTTTTATATACATCCAAGTAATCGTAATTTCTGCATCTACTCTTAGGAAAAAAACCCGCATCCAATCGGTTTGGCTAAAACAAAGGTTCCTCATTCTCCTCCGCCTCCTCCGCCTCTTCCTCCAGCGGCATGTGCCTGCCACTTTTTTCTGTCGTGTAGGCCTGCAAATGCCCTCAAAATTTACCAAGGCGATTAAACTTCATTTGCCCTTGTTCTCCATATGGAAAGTAATTTACAGGGCTTTTGATGGCCATGCCTTTTGGATGCCAATTTTCCAGTCACATACCAATAATGCTTTTCCGATAATGGTGCATGTGATGGTCTTGCCCTGGAATAGTGCTAAAGGTCAAAGACTGATGAAAACAAGGATAACCATGTAAAATAGGCACTAAATTCATATCTATGCCGTTTGATTTGGTATAGGGAACCTTTCCATCACTGCATTTAATTTCAATTACCGTAGTCAAAGGTTCTGTTTCAGCTATATCTTCAGGGATATATTTAATATCGTCTAATATGTTAGCCAAAATTTAAAACCTGTTATTAGTTTTCAAATCGAAGCTATGAATGTTTGATATCCTCAAGTTAACGGAACCACAAAATAAAAAACCATTTTACATAAATATTATATGATTATCGGATTTTGTAATATTTGTTTTTGATTTCATTTAATTCCTTTTCATACCACTTTTTTGTATCCATCAGCATGTCTAAGTCGTATTCTAATTGAGCTTTCTCTTTCCTTAGATTACCTATGTTCTGAGCTAAATGAACAGCCTGATTCAAATCATTCACCTTGATGTTGTTTCCATTCACAAAATCAAATAAACCTAAATACGCATCCAAGTTCTTTCTGTTTTCTGTTAACACGTGAGAAAACATTTCCATGTTTTGCAATATCAGGTAGTCGGAATGTATTTTTAGTACCTGGTCTGTGGGCAAGTCAAGTTCAATGGCAACCTTGACAATGGATTTTCCCTCCAAGAACAGCTTGAAGGCCTGAGATGGAATGGACAACGGTTTTTTCTTTTGGTCATCTTGATGCTCTTCATTAACCTCGCCAGTTAGTTTCATTCTTTCTTTCTTAATGAAAGTAAATGAAACAAGGGCTATCTTTGCAATCTCCCTTGTTGTGTAACCTTTTTCCAACAAGTCAATAACCAAAGCCTCTTTGTCTTTTGAGGATAGTACCGTCAACAAGCAATATTGATATTTAGTTGGTTTATAAAAGAATGAGTTTCGCTATCTCTGTAACTATATTTTTCAATTGCTACGTATGTCGTTTTTTATGTTGTTTTTGGTTAACAACAACATATTTTTTATACACAAAATAAATCAATTAAAAATACAAATCAATAGTTATAAAAAAGGTAGATAAGCATGGACACTAAATTTGGTAGTAGGTAATGGATATTATCATTTATCCATATTTTTGGTTCTTTTAACAATGAAAAAAGCAGTTTGAATATTCATCATTTCTTTGGGTGAAGGAGAATATGCTTTATTATAATATCAACGGTTTCAAACTCATGTGAGACTAAAGTAATTAGCTCATATTAATGCATTAAGTTGGGGATTTGTCTTTAGGGCAAAGATTTGTTTCTATGGAAATATCGGTCAATAATAAACTATGTTATATATTATATATCAATGAGAGATACACTTGATTATGCAGCAAAGAATTGAAAAACAGTCAACAAGACTTTAACGCCAAAGCTGAGACAACACAAGACCAAAGGTATTGTAATGGATGTTGTTTATTTTTTGTTTGAGGAAACACCTAACGTTAGATTTTCGGATAAAATCGGCAAAATGAGATATTAATAAAATTTTATTTACATGTATAATTAGGAAGAGGCTTTGCTATCAATGTCACATAAAGGGGTAATCCATACCATGGCAGTTGAAGATGCCGTAAACACAATATCAGCAGCAGACTATGGCATGCATTGTTTGGTGGTTTATCCTAATTTGGTTACGCTAAGAGAATTCTATTCCCGCTACATACAGAAACAAATTGAGGAGAGAAATGAGTTCATTCAAATGGCTCCATTCTATGAGACGGAGGATTCTGTCAGGCAGGCTCTTTCTGGAGGCCGCATATCACTGGATGTGGAAAGGCTTGAGGGGAAAGAAAAGGCATTGGCAATTGTTGATTCATTAAAGAAATATTTTGCCGCCGATGGTGAATACACAAGGTTTGACTTGGAGGTTGACAAAAGAATGGTTGACAACGCAAAGACGAATGGTAAAAGTGGATACTCTGGTTTGGGTGATATTGGTGCTTTCCCTTACGAAGACTGCACGCATGGTCTTGTGGAATATGAGCTGTCACTACCGACACACTATGATGATTTGGACATCAAACGAGTATGCCTATACCACCAACAGGACTTTAATCGGTTAACGGCAGAGCAGAAGAAAAGATTGACCGAGCACCATAGCATGGCAATAAGAATAGTGCCACACAAACAAAAATAGCACATACGCCCATTCTCCAAATTCCTTTATTGCTAATCGCGCACGGTTTTTGCATGCTGTTTTTTTTGTTTGGCTTTAGTGGAAAAGGGGCAAGAATCAGCCAAACCTGCGCTTTTCATATGGTGAATTGAGAATGCAAATGATGATGTTGTAATTGCAAGAACTACAAGAACTTTGCAGCACCCATGGAAAAGTAGATATTTACATGAATGATGATTTCAGAATTAATCGATATTTTTTGTTTATTCAAAGGCTAATTTTTTTTCTTGCTTATGTTTTATTTTTGGAAATATTTCTCTTTTCAGTATGTCTTTTTCGACAGATATTCTTCCTGGACCCGATAACAACAAGCTTGTTGCGATAGACATAAGCAACAAATCAAGTTCATACCCTCCACCTGGAATAAAACCTGACGATGCATTAACCATAATGATGGCGCCAGCCATTTCCACCATAAACAGTATTGAGGCGATTCTTGTAGCAATTCCCAAAATTAATGCGATTCCCCCAATCACTTCCAAAAGCGCTAATGGTAACGCCAGTTCTGGAGGTATTCCAGCATAGGCAAAGTAGCCTTGAAATCCTTCAATATCTCCAAACTTAGGAAGGCCGTGAGTTATGAACGCAATTCCCATCATTATTCTTATAGGTAAAGGAGCAAATGAAGGAAACTTTTCCAAGTAATTCATGAATCGAATTACCTTAGGTTAGGTAATTTAAAGTATACTAAAATCATTACATTAGTTTTAAACTATTAACTGGGGCTAACATTTATAAATTCTTTATACAAATGTCTTTTGTTGTC
>JADDOW010000027.1 GCA_016782225.1 Nitrososphaeraceae archaeon | reverse complement strand
TAAGAACATGATATATTTATTAACTAAAGACCATAATTTTTTGTTTTAATGTTTATTTTTTATTTTGTAATATCTACATGTAGTGAATTGCCTCCGAGGCCTCCGTGTCTCCAGCGATTTAGTGATTAAGGGCGAATCAGGTGGAGCCTGTTGTAACAGTGAGTGTTCCTTTCATAAACGGATGTACCGTGCAGAAATAGGGATACTCACCTGCTTCCATAGTTGATGTGTCTATTGTAGCAGATGCTCCGGTCATAATGAGGCTTGTGTCAAACGCCTGGCCAGCATCCTCAAAGCCATTGCCTCTGGTTGCGGTCATTGGGGCATTGTCATTGTTTACAACCGTAACATTTTCACCCTTCTTAACTGACAACTCTGTCGGATCATATGGCGGATTACCGGGGATTGAAGCGCCTTTAGAAATAGTTATCGAAACAGAGCCTATTCGTGCTACATCCGGCGAATTGTTCTCTGTTGGTGATGGTGGGTCGACATCCTTAGGGGATACAATAACATCAAATGTAAACATTACATTATCAATTCCTTGATTTGCCTCGAACCTAAATTGGGCTTCACCTTGTGTTGGATCTAATGGTTCAAACAATACTACACCAGTTTCTACAATTCCAGCTGGGATTGTTGATTCAATTTTTTGATAATTTAATTCGTATGAATTAGTTGTTGTAAATTGAGAATTTCCCTGGATTGCCCCAGAGTTAAAATCGTAAAATGTTATATCTTCTGATGGATCTATATTCTCCACAGTCAAATATGCCCTAGTATTCTTATCGGAAAATTCTACTTTGTGTAATGTTATTTTTGCTAAGTTACTTTCTTTTGTTTCTTCTACTTCCACAGTCTTTATGGCTGGTTCGAGTGCCTCTGAACAATCAATTGGATTTACAGAATCAGCATTTATTGCTGCTGCAGACAATGTGGCTCCAAACGTATTTTGATATTCAACAGGTGGTTGTGAAATTCCAGTTACCCTAACACAATCGTCTTTAAACAATTGGATTGGAGATGTATAAAATACCATCGTATTTCTATTTGTATCTCCTGCTTGATACATTTGAAGGGTGCTTATGCCACGTTCATCAGATGGGATTAATGTTAGAATTTTTCCCTGTAAAATTAACTTGTTTATTAACATAACCGGATTGATTAGAGTAATATGCTACTGCATCTGAATCTGTTAATTCATCTCTCTTAGATGATACTTTGTCTATTGGAAATGATATTGATATTGATAATATAAATAAGAATAATATTCCAATAAAGATAGTTATTTGTGATCTCATAACTCTTTTGCAACTCATCTAATGTATATCATTTTCCAATATCTGCAAAACCCAATAAAATATGTTCAAAATAGCAAACTATCCTAATTACAAATAATTTAGATGGCAATAGATTCTCTCCACCAAAACATCTAGAATCAGACTATACAAGAAAGTGAAATTATAATTACAAAGCATTGTAGTTAGTTGCTAATCAAATCATAGATTTCAAAGATAATGCTATATGAAAATCTTTAAGTTATAACTGATACTATAATATGATTGATACAAGAATTGAAGATGGAAATAGAGACAAAGTCCACTAAATGCGAGGTATGCGATGTTGAAACAAACCATTATGTTCGAGTCAAGTATGGATTTGGAAAAGGAGATCTGAAGGTATGCTCTCGCTGTGTGAGAGAAATGTATGAACTAATGAATGATTGAATAAAGGATAGGACAAAAATATAAGTCGAAATATTAGATACGGTGTTATAGGTGTTATACTTACTATTGACCTTGTGAATCTAATGATTCTCTAATCTGTCAACCTGTACACAAAGCTCTTGCAACCGCATTAAGTGTTCCCCCAGTTAGGTAAAAAGCAATAGCGTCTCCGAATACATACTCACCATTGTTTAAAGCTGTATAAATCCCCGAATTTTATTTGCCCTGTCATTTTGAACAGGTTGCTGAGTTTCTGATTCATCTTCATATTAAGTTTCATCACTGCTTCAACTACATTCAAAGCCTGCATAAAACCAATCCATGAATTCGTCTGTATGATAATTAGGTCCCTTTTCATCTTGGTTTATGTATTGTTCAGATGGATTGGATATCCCAGCATCATCACATCCATGGTCATGACCTGAATTATATGGACTTGCAGCATAAACCTTCGTAGAAGATAATGACGAAAAAAGTGTTATGTACAAATTAGAAAAGCTACCGTTATAGGTGCTTTATGCCTTGAAGCTCTTGTGATAGTCAACAGTATAATCTAATATAACATTTATTTATGCTTTACTTAGAATTTGGAACTAATTATCATTTATGCCCATTTTAATAAATAATGTAGTTCTTATTTTATTGGGATATGTCATATATAGGAGTTTTAGATGTTGCATATGTTCTATATGTAGATTATTTTACAAGCCATGAGCCACTAACACATTCACGCATCTCTCTCATCAATTATGCAAATAAACCAATATGCCACAAACGACTTGTTATAAAAGATCCATTCGAAAATGTATCATGTAGTATTATTTGCCACTTACTCCCAATTTATAGCTGTTTATCAAATTTATATTGCTTACATCATTAGATCCTACCATAAACTTGAAGGGCGCAGATTCTGATTGAGGGATTGTTGAAGGATCAGTGAATGTGGATGATGTCCCAATAACTTGCCTGGCACTGTTATACAGGGTTGCTGTAACTTTTACGAGTGTTTTTTCTGTTGGTGCCTTATTTAACACCTCCCCAACAATGTAAAAGTAATTACCTGAAGAATATTCAGCCACACTCAATATACTTAGATCTGGATTTGACGTTGAGATGGTTTTTTTGATGTTACTGTCTGTGCTTTGAGGTGGTTCGTTCACGGTGTTTTTGGATCCGGTTCCTGTTCCTGAAGAAGAGGGTAGGTAAACATCTTCGGGTGCCTTCTCGGGCCCATTTGTTCCGGTAACACACTTGCCTTTAAAGCATGCCCTGAATTTGTCTCCAACTTTCACCACCCCTTCACCAAATTGAAACTGGACTGCGCCCGGACCCTTGGATGACTTGCACATTAGGTTTTCACCAGAAGCCGCCACACATATTTTACCTGCACTGTTTACATGGACATTTACTTTTAGCCCTCCTCCATCCGCCTGAGCGGATTGACTCAAAACCAGGGGAGTCAATGCCATTGAAAAAAACAGAAATGATATCATGGCCAGTTTTATCCTTTCTGTCCTTGGTAGTGCATTAATTATACATAACATGTTATTGGTAATGTTACCCATCTTATGTTGGTGTAATTAGTTGGCATTTGAAATAAAAGTATCTCTAAAACAAGCCAATATCTATATATATTTATAACACATCAAATTAAAAAGACAATAGTTTTAAGGATTTCTTAATTTTGAAAGAATTCTAATATTTCAAATAACTGTGTAGAGAAATATCAATAAAGTTATTTGGAAACTGTGTCGACGCTTGACGAAGAGATTCTGTATATTTTTCCCTCACCATTCTTTTTCTGGTCAAATGTCAACACATACAAAAAACCATCTGGTCCTGTTTCAATGTCTATGATTCCCTCAAAACCCGTCCCCAAAGTTATGTCGTTTAATTTCTCATCATCATTTGCAACCAAATCCCTTTGTATGTTAGGATTCTCAAACATTAGGCCTGTCCTTGTGTCATTTACTTTAAAGAAATACAGGTTACCATTCACTATATCCCCCACAAATGCATTGTTTTCATATTCCAAACCCAGTTTATCTGAAGACAGGAACTCAATGTCTGTGACCCCAAGTGAAGGATTCCAGCTAAATTTCGGATCACCGTAATACGCACCAGGAAAGACAACCAATTCATCTTCAGTTACATCGCTTTCAGAAATGGGGCCCATCAACTGTTTCCAACCACTGTTAAAGCCAGGTCTTACCAGGTTTATCTCATCATAATCCCTATCCCCATTTTCTGTTTCCCACAGAAAGCCGGTTACCGGATCAATCGCCAAACCAAAACTGTTTCGTATGCCATAGCCGTAATATTTGTCCATTTGGCTTTCGGAATAAGCTTGGCCAGGTTTGCAAAGGGGTTATCAGCAGGTGCTGAACCATCATCTGGATTTATCCTCAGTATGACAGAACTGTCGCTAGGGTCTGGGCCATCTGGAATGTTTTGAAGTTTTCCCTCATTGTTTAAATCGCCAATGGCCGTGTAGAGAAAACCGTCTTTTCCCAATGCAATTTTTCCAGCAGGGTGGTTGGGCCCTGGCTCAGCGGGCAAATCCAACAATAGCTTTGTGTTTTCAAGGGTATTGCCATTCCATCCATATTTGTATACTTTGTTTCTGACCGGATTATCCTCTGTAGCCGCCTCTGAAAAATACAGGAAAACTTTGGCGTTGGTGCCTTGACCTGATGTTGCTGCTATTCCTAAAAGTCCCCTGCAGCATGTTAGGGTTGTGTTGTCAACATCTACTTTCAGGACTGGCTCATCCTGTACCATCCCGTCGAGACAAGTTGCACCTCACCGCTGTTCTTCTCCAAGACCAGGATACTGTTGTCGTCGACGGAAGCAATACTTGTGGGGGAACGTAAGCCTTCGGCTAGCAACTCTGCCTTTAGAGCGGAATCCGTAAGGATTGGTTCAGCAAAAGCCATTTGGGAATGATTGACTGAAAAAACAGCAGTATAAAGCACTAATACAACAACTAAAAAAAATGACTTTGATTTCAAGTAAACATTAAAGATGTTGTTCTTCTTTACAAATAATGTTTTCGAAAAATATCGTTATTATGTCATCAAATTGTGTTTGATATTTAAATTGGATTACAGGCATAGATGGCCTGCAAATGACTTGGCCCATACCAATGTATTTCTTACTATTGCAAAACTTTAATTAATTCCACAAAACTAGTTTATGAGTCCTTTTTGATGGTGAAAATGCTATGGAAACCATCGGGTCCGTTAATCACAGTGGTTCAAATAATTCGTTATGCTTAATAAGAGAAGGAGACAACATTGCCAGATAGGCTAATTAAAATCGATAGAGTTTTATCAAATACCTTTGAATCTCATTACTTCAATATTTTCAATTCATAAAACCTGACTGTCACGGTTTCCTAAAATGTTTCCAACAATCATTAAAGACATCACTCTTAGTGGTGTGAACTGATATATCACCAATATTGATTGCAGGCAATCTTTTATGCTGATTACTCCTTGTGCTACAAAAGATAATTTGGCGTGTTGCAATTCAAAATGAAAATTTCTGGATCCATGCACACATTCACATATAACTAAACAGATCAGAAGATATGTATTTTTTTTTTTGCCTTTTGCCCAAGGTGCAATTGCCATTATGCATTCTACACATACAAAACATTGGAGTAATGTATCATCAATAAATAATATGATGACCTAAAATTAGTATGGCCCAAAATACCTTACCGGAAACTAATTCCAAACTTGTGGAGTACTTTAATG
>JADDOW010000019.1 GCA_016782225.1 Nitrososphaeraceae archaeon | reverse complement strand
TCAATTGGTTAAACCTTTTCTCAGATTTTCATAACAAAGAATTGAAGCTTAAATGAACTGAGCCATTGCAATATATCAAAAATTTATTTAATTGAGCATCATAGTATTTCACTGTTTTCATATCAAATTATTGTCATAGATTCGGTTTTAAATTGCGGCATAACTAGTTTTATCCGCTAGGCCAGATTTCGTTATAGCTTTTTTTCTATTTATACAAGACTCGCATCTGCCACATTGAACTATAACTTTGCTCCTCTTGTTGTTATTTCCACGATAACAGCTCCAAGACTGAAAAAGTTTATCCCCCAGAACCTCATATCCAATTAAAAGCAATTCAGTTTTATCCAGATTATCCATAGCAGGGGACCAAATACTTATTTTTTTTCGTAATCCCAATTTTATTCCATCTATTTCAGAAAGAGTTAAGGTTTTTTCCAGCGATTTGACAAAAGAAGGTCGACAATCAGGGTATTTCTGATCACCTGAATGAGCTCCATAGACTATTAGCGGTATTTTCAATGATATTGCCCATACCGAAGCAAGAGTTATAAAAATAGCATTACGTAATGGGACTACAATACTATAATCAAATGTATCAGGTATTTTAGATCTGGAATTGGTTAAAACATTGGTATCCCCATATAACGTTTTTAAAAACGAGACATCTATTATTTTATGTCCTTTGCTTTTTAATACTGTAGAAAACTTTTTTGCGACATTTAATTCATTAGACCCATTTTGACCATAGTTAAAAGAAATAAGGTAGATATCCAGCCCCAATTTTTTCAAGTATGAAGCAGTACTTACAGAATCTAATCCGCCACTAAAAATACAAACAGCCTCTGTATATTTATCTAACGGGCTGGGCTTGTTTATCAAAGATAATAACAATAATAAGAAAATTCACTTATGTAAATGTGACGGATATCTCAAAACTCCTTAAAATAGCCGAAAATTCCACCTAAACCATAGGATAAAGAAATAAGAAGTCGAGAAGCAAGCAAGATTGATTCATAATCAACTGAATAACCATAATATAAAATGAGAATACAGAACAAAGACGACAGCAAAACAGAACCAGTAATTATCTGCTCAATGCTATGAATTTGGGAATACCGCCGAAGAAAAATAAAGGTAGATATGTTGCCAGAAGATAGTCCAGCAAGCAATAAAAATGGATAATCTTTCTGGAAAAAAGGAATTAGAGTAAACGGTAATGCCCATGTAAGACCGTTTATAAACTTAACAAAATGTGGCCAAGAGACACTTTTGGAAAATCGCTCTCGTAGTGACTTTCGCGTGGATAAGATAGGTTTCAAAAAAACGGATAAGGAAAAAATAAAGGTAGATATCCAAACTATAAAATAAAATGAATAATCGAAGTCAAAGATGAATACCATATGGGAAAAGACAGCAGATAGGCCTATCCATAAAGAAACAAAGAAAAATAAAAAGGAAAAAACCCGAGTCATTATTTGAATCTATGAGCTTAAAGGCATTATACAATATAATCCAATTCAAACCAATAATCAGTTAATCAAGAAACAACAATGAAAAATCAAAAGGTATAGAAATAAAAATTATTTTAAAATTTTAACTTATTCCTGAATAACGCCACATTTATTACAAAATTTAGAGGATTGTTTCATTGCGGCACCACAATTAATGCAGTATCTTTTTTCCAATATTGAAGTAAAAGAAGATTTATCGCCACTATTTTCGCCTCCATATAGGCCAGATATCGCTCCCGTGGGTTTAAAAGTCTCATCTACATCGGGGAGAAAATCAAGCTTTTTATTAGAACCAGGTGGGGATTGTTGGTTAGGTTCAGCTCTATCTTCCAAATATGAAAGCAGGCGAGGAACAGAAACATTTGTCTTGGGATCGTTTACTTGCTCACCTAGCCATAGTGCAAATTTTTTCAGAGTCATTTCAGGTGTAGAAAAAGTTAGAGAATGACTTGACATATAGTCTTCGGTGGCCAAGCGCCCATTAAAGATCTTCATATGCCTAAAATATAAAAATGCGTATATTAATTATTGGGAATTGCCACATTTATTACAAAATTTTGCACGTTTTGGAATTGATGCAGCACATACAATACAATTTTTTTGTTCTTTAACCGTATTTGAGTTCGAGTTCTGTTTTGGGATTACAATATCAACTGGTTTAAAGGAAGGGACAAATTGGGGTTTAGGCAAATCATAATCTTTATTTAATGAATCAGAATTATTACCGCCGGAACTAACAAAACTATCAATTCCAAAACCACCACCACTATTACTACCTAAACCAGATGACGGTGATGAGGGAATTGAGGATTGAGAATCACCGATAGAACTCTTTCTTGATGTGCCTTTATCAAGAGCCGTTTTTATCTCCAGGATAATACGGCAAGCTAGAAAATTCAATGCGGATGCGGATACAAGGTATTCGCCCATCTTTGAAAAATATTCTTTGTTATCCATTTTACCTTGTTTGAACAATTGGGTATTATCAAAAAAAGACTCATATTGATCTTGAGTTTCAGTAACTAATTGTTTTAGTTTCTCGATTAGGCCGCCAAGTGTATCTACTCCAAAGGACATGATATAAAAGCGTGGATAAAAACAAATTTAAATTTATGGGATTCATAATATGAAATATAGAACAAATGATGTTTTGGGTTTAAAAGGAGAATAACCTTCAAACAAAAAGTAAATTTGGGCTGAAACATTATGAAGTTTCCAAAGTACAACTCAGATATAGGAATAAAACCCATAAAAGAAAAAGATAAAATACTAACTGGAAAAGATTTTTTTGTTCTTTGGTCCAGTTTAGGAGTAGGACTATTAGTAATATCAGCAGGCTCTTTCATCTATACTTCAAACATTCTGGATGCATTATTTGTAATAATACTAGGATCTATTGTAGGCTCCCTTCTATTAGGATTGGCAGGAAAAATCGGCAGTGATCATTCCGTCCCCGCTGTAGTGAGTATGAGGCCTTCCTTTGGAATTTACGGATCATATTTACTTACCATTCTCAACATAATTCAATTAATCGGATGGTCCACATTTGAGATAACAATACTATCAAGGGCAGCCAGTACTTTTACTCAAGGATTTATGGATATTGATTTTTACATATGGTCAATTATATTTGGAATAATAATAATTATTATTGGAGTTGCAGGCCCCCTTAAAGTAATAAAGCAATGGCTCAACAAGTTTGCTGTTTGGATTGTCTATGGTTCGGCAATAATAATGCTGATAAATCTAATACTATTTAGTGGGCATTATAATCCCAATCTAACAAACACCAATAGTAACAACTTTGATTTTTTTGGCTCATTGGATTTGGTCATTGCAATGCCATTATCATGGTTACCTCTAGTGGCCGATTAACAGATTTGCTCAAAAAAGTAAAAACGCCTTTTTAGGCACATTTATCGGGTTTTCAATAACAAATACTCTTTTCTATGTAATTGGAGTATTATTAGGAATAAACGATGTTTTTGAAATACTGTTTGCCATACAGACCTTCTTTTACGGATTTATTCTATTGATATTGATTGTTGACGAAATAGACAATGTTTTTGCAAATATTTTTTCGTCTGCAATGTCTTTTAAGAACATTTTCAATAAAATAAATTACAAGTACCTTGTAATAATATTTACAGTATTAAGCTGTATACTTTCAAATGTAATTCCCATAAGTCAATATGAATCGTTTTTACTTTTAATAGGCGCATTGTTTGCACCATTGTTTGCCATAGTCTTAATGATTACTATGTAATAAAAAAAGGAAAGGCAACGATAGACGCATTTTATGATAAATGTGTAAAGTTTAGGATCTCCGCCTTTTCCTCATTTTTTATAGGGAGCTTAACCTACTTTATTATTTCACCAATTTCACCTATCCACCTTGAAAACATAAATTTAGGCTCAACAATACCGAGCATGGCTATTGCAATAACATCATTTTTATCCATAGAATACACAATAAAAAAAGTTAAATTAAAAAAAGATAGCAACAGCAATAGAGATAGAAAATTGGGGGAAAAGTAACTAAATGGGTAATAAAATAGTGATTCTTGGTGCAGGTTATGCGGGAATCTTTCTCAGCACAAATCTCTCTTCCAAACTAAAGGATTTAGCCGAAATAATACTGATAGACAGAAACAGCTATCATCAATTAATGCAAGAAATTCATCTGGTTGCATCAGGCTTTAGAACAGAAGACCAATTAAAAATACCAATATCATCATTAATCCAGGGAAAAAAAATAAAGTTTATTCAGTCAAATGTAAAAAAAATACTCCCAGATAAAATGATAGTGATGCTAGACTCCGAGGAAATAAAGTATGACGAATTAATAATTTGTTTAGGGTCTTCTACCAAATATTTCAATATTCCAGGAGCAGACAAATACACTTTACCCCTTCGATCCATATATGATGCTTCAATTATCTTTGATCATATTTCAAAAATAATAAAAGAAGATAAAAAACATAACATCGTAATTGTGGGGGCGGGCGCTACGGGAATAAGCCTTGGGAGCGCTTTAGCGGAAATGATAAATTTATCAGAAAACAAAGACAACATCAAAGTCAATATTATTGAAGCTACTTCAACAATACTTTATGGATGGGATATAAAAGTTAAAAACAAAATCGAAGATATCTTAAAGAAAAGAGGCATAAGAATTTTCCACAACTCATTAGTAGAGCGAGTAGATGAAAAGACATTATTCCTCAAAGACGGTTTACAAATTAATTCATCATTAATAATATGGACAGCAGGGGTTAAAGGATTTAATATAGACATTGAACCGGGAATTGAGAAAACTAACGATGGAAGAATAATAGTCAATGAATTCTGCAGGACCAACCAATACGACAACATCTACTCGATAGGAGATATAGCGGCAATGAAAAATTCAAAGGGGGTTTTGTATCCCCCATTAGCACAAATTGCGGTTAGACAGGCACGGTATTTAGCTGATTCTATTTCCGAACGTTATACTAATGGTATGACACCAAAGGAAAAATTTGATTATGAAATAAAGGCGCAAATTCTATCGGTAGGGAACAATGAATATGTAGGTTTACTAAACAACTACGTAGTAAGCGGAGATCTAGCGAAAATGATTGATGAGTTTACAAAAAACACTTATATGAAATCATTAAAAACAGGAGGGAAAAACATGTCAGTCAATCTATACGAAAACGATTTCTTTTCACAGGTCTTAGCTGGAATGACTTTTGCAGGATTCACGTTTTTTAAGGGTTTGGAGAAACTAGCAAAATAAAAAAGATACAAAGAAATATAGTTAATCTAGTCATCTTTTTGCTCGTTGACTAGGTATTGGTGGCCCTACATCATAGGAGTAGAACAATTGCAGCATCAAGCACATACATTAGACATGCATTGCAGGCATTGAACTTATATAGATTTATCCACCTAGACGGCTCTG
>JADDOW010000107.1 GCA_016782225.1 Nitrososphaeraceae archaeon | reverse complement strand
AGACTGATTGCTTTTGACAAAGCAAAATATTGATTTAATAATTATTTCCAATACAAATATCATTTCAGTATTGCGAAGAGTATCATTGTTATATCAAATGTTTTAGATCAATATCAACTATAGATCAATCAATCAAATATTGCCAAAAAAATTAAAACCGCTGATTATTGGTTTACTTGAGTTCGATGTTGATAAACGATATTAAATTTTAGACCACCTGGGGAACACCAAAGTTTCACATGTTAAATAATGGCAACTTATTTTTTACCCATTTTGTATTTGATTTTAATTCTTTATTCTTTATTCTTTATTCTATAAGAGAACATTTATCTTTTTTAAAAGTTTTATTTATTGTGTATTAGGCGCGTCTTCTTAAATAATGTAATAGTCATTTAAATTTTGTCATATATTCTAGTAATCGAGAATCAGAACTATCTATATATGACATCTGCTACATGCAGGTATAAAATGACAAAACAGATTAAAGTATTACATAAATCTCAATCTTTTATATTGGGGTATTATTCCTGCCCTTGTAATAAAGAGATTGAAGTGAGATCAAAAAATAGACACCTAATGCGATACAAACCTTATCATCATATGAAAAGATAACAATTTGCTATAAGGGCCTACACAAAAAAATAATTGGCAATATCCTCAAATACAATAAATCGATCTTAAAAGAGCCTAATGACTGCGCGATGACGCAAAATGTAAATCTACCAATATATTAAAGCAAAAATGTGCCTATAACAATTTTTTTGGTTTATTTGGAGTCAACAAACAATTATTACCCATCTATACCCGTTATTTTCAGTTAAAGTTCCCATTAGGGATATAAATTACCTAATGCTTCTTCAAAATTCGTTGCAACAACAACCATATATTTCCAATCTTTTTGAAAGTCCACAACCATTTCTTTGTCATAAAAGGTCTTTCTTGGATATCGTCATATGCCTTTGTTACTTTGGATTCGCCTGTATTATTAAAATAGTAAAATCCAATTCGCCAACCCACAAGAATTTTGAGGGGCGTTCCATTACTTTGCTAATCTCAATAGTTATTGATGACATGACCTAGCGTTTTTAGTGTTGGTATCATTTTACACAATGATAATTATTTTTGGCAAAATGGCTGTCTTCTGCTTTCAATGGTTATAGAAAAGTTTTATAAAGTTTCTTTATTGTTTTTGTTGTTTTTGTTGTCGTTGTAGACAATTTTACTTCTACACTCTGCTGCTTTTACGCCGTCTTTTTCATTGATTATCTACTTTAGCCCTCTTTCCATCAATTGCTCAATATTTTTACTAATGTGCTGACTTTCCTCACTTGTTATGTGCGGATTCGGCTGGATGCCGAGGCCGTATGGGACTGTTTTGCTTAATGATTCTGTATCGTTATTAGGAAAGTTATTCACCAGTTTTTCCAGGTCTTCATTCAAAATGGTTCCCCTTATTATTGTTTTATCAATGCTTGGGTTATTGTTCCCCAGTATTTGGCGTCCCGTTTCGTTGATGTGATTGTTTGCCATAAAGTCATTCACCTCTTTATTTGCTCCACTAAATGTTATAGGAACTAAAATGCTTGGGCTTCCTATCGCTTGCACCTGAAGCATTTTCAATGCTTTTTCTTTTTCCATTTCTAGGTTTTTATATTTGGTGTATGCGCTGTCCAGAAGCTCATAGCAGTTGCCATTTAAATTTGCATTGACGTGTTTTTCTGGATAAAAACTGAACGCAAGAAGATTTGAAATTGTTCATAATCTCTATCACCTTGTCCCTGTACTCTTTGATGGACGGCCTCATTTGGCCTGATACCTTAAACCATGTTGTGGCCGAGGGCGCTGCAAATGATTTTGGCAGCTCTTCAATAACCCTATCTATCTCAAAATAGTCCATAGTGTATATAGGGTTTTGAAATTGATATTTAGTGCGGAAATAAAAACCAAAATGTTTTTCCAGTATGGAAAAGGAACCCTGACAAAAATCGCTTATTCCACCTCTATATTTCCGTTTCGGAAGACATTTAGTTGTGCTATGCGTAACAAACTGCAATACTAGTTGATAGACGAAATAGACAAAATAATCCTGTACAGCCTGGTGGAAAATGCCCGAATGTCGTCTATAGAAATCACTAGGGTTTTAAATGACTTGGAATATACTATTACTGAAAGGGCGGTAAGGTATAGGTTAAAAAAACTCGAGAAAGATGGGGTCATACTTGGGTATTCTGCTTTAATCAATCCTTTTTATATCAATGATAAAATAAACAAATTGTTATTAATAAAATTCAGGATAATAAAAGACAGCTCGACATTGTTTGAGCGATTAAAGAAGTATGTTGATGACCCTGCATTCTGTATTTATTCATGTAAGATTCATGGTGATTTTGATTTTGTTTGTCACTTTATTTTGGATTCTAATGAGCAGTTTGATTTGGAGATGGATAGCTTCATCAACCAATTCTCGGATTTGATAGCGGATTTCCGGACTTTTGACTCTGGACTGATAAAGTTTAATTATCATTCTTTGTTTAACGACCAAAATGTTTCCCAGAAAAAACTGGAAATCTACAATACATTAAACTCCCTAAAAAAAACTTTATAACATAAATAGTAAATTTCAGTTTATAGTAGAGAGCCTGGTAAAGTATTTTGATGCGTCATTTGCCAGGATCTGGATTATAGATGGGAGTAAAGAAAATTTGATTTTAAAGTGCAGTGCGGGAAAGTACACCAGATGCAATGGGGAGTTTTCCAAAGTTCCTGTCGATTCAAATAAAATTGGATATATATTTAGAACCAAAAAACCGCAATAACAAACGATGTACTGCATGATGCAAAGGATAAAATATCCACAATGGGCCAAACATGAGAATCTAAAATCCTTTGCGGGATATCCATTGACATATAACGGTGAGCCTATGGGTGTGTTGGCATTGTTTAGTGAAAAGAGGCTAAAACCAATAGAATTTGAACTAATAGGGATTTTCTGCGAGAATGTATCAAAGGAATTGTCTAATTTTCTTGATGATCAAAAATTCCTATTTACAAATCAGTCCAAATGATGAATCAGATCTATGCACATACAGTTAATGTATAGAAAAATAAATATAATACACTTTTCAAATCAGAATTTGTTTAAGGTGAGAAATAGTTGAAAGTTTTTTAAAATATCATATCTTTTTCTTCAATTGTTTTAATTAAGACATTAAACATGTGGAGAACCTTAATACTATTATCTCGTTTATATTGTACATAATGTCATTTGAAACGGTTACTCTTCATTACTTATTTGAAGGATCTAATCTGGTTATTGGTATCTCTTATTTTGTAATTTTTGGTATAATAATCCAGGGAATACTTATTCAGAAAACCCGCAGAGGTCAGGTAAGCAAATTATCTATCATGATGGGTGCAATGTTCATAAGTTGTGGAATAACTCACATTATGCATTTAGTAAGTGCTCATATAATACTTGATACATACGCAACTGTACTTGCTCCAACCTTGTGGATACAAGTAGCGTTTGATATTGTTACTGCCGTAATAGCTGTAATGTTTCTTACATTAAGAAAGAGCTATGGGATTGTTATTGACGGGCCAAATGCATTGATAGAAGCCAAAGATAAGCTAAAAATAAAAAATGAATAATTACAGGCACTTTACCATATTCTATCTGCTGCAGATGACACACTTAATCTTGATAAGATGACAAAAAACGTACTACTAAAAACATCTGAAGTTTTAGGAATAAAAGGAGGTGCTATTTATCTATTGGATAAAGACAAAAAAGATGCTGGAAATGCGGTGTTACAATTATCTGCCAGTATGAATATGAATAATTCATTAGTGTTTCCTAAAGAAATTCCTTTAACCTCAATTACAGGCACTTTTACCACATCTTTTTCTTTTAGTAGACATGGTAATGTAGGTCTTGCTAATGTGTTTCTAAACGTAATTAAGAGCGGCAAAATATTTCTAGCCCAAAATAAATCGGAAATACAAAGAAAAAATATTTCTATTCCTGATTCAGAATCTTTAATTATTGTACCCTTGAGAAAAAATCAATTAGTTGGATTATTCTTATTGTTTGACACTAAACCTAGGACATTCATTAAAGAAGAAATTGCATTTCTTGAAGCCATAGGTTCTCAAATTGGGAATTCACTAGAGAAAGCGACTTTATATATGAACGCTTTAGAATCAAAACACCAGGCGGAACTTTTATCTGATTTACAGAAGGATTTTATCAATATTGCCAGTCATGAAATGAGGACACCCGTGCAATCATTAATGGGATATACCCGCCACCTGTTAAGTACTCATCCCGAAAAAAAAGAAATGATAATAGACTCATTATTGCGA
This sequence comes from Nitrososphaeraceae archaeon, assembly GCA_016782225.1. Taxonomy (GTDB): domain Archaea; phylum Thermoproteota; class Nitrososphaeria; order Nitrososphaerales; family Nitrososphaeraceae; genus Nitrosocosmicus. Next base: position 16,508 of record JADDOW010000107.1, on the reverse strand, counting down.
AATGCACAAAGACTTCAGAGACTTACCAATGACATATTAGATGTTTCTAGAATAGAAAGCAAATCCTTAAAACTAAATAAAGAAAAGGTCAGTCTTACTGATATTATTTCTACTACAATACAAGATATCCAAAATCAAGTAAAGAATGATAATGGCCATGCAAAGGTAATCTTTGAACCACGAAATGATGCTATTGTTGAAGCTGATAGAGTCAGACTAACTCAAGTAATTTCCAATCTGTTAATTAATGCTATTAAATTTACAAAAGGAGGTACAATAAACATCAACATAACGAAGAAATTGGACACAGACGATGCGATTATTAGTATAAAGGATTCTGGTACAGGAATAGTACCAGAAATGTTACCCAGATTGTTCAATAAGTTTGCAACAAAATCAGAAACAGGGGGAACTGGTCTGGGATTATTTATTTCCAAAGGTATTGTAGAAGCTCATGGTGGAAATATGTGGGCTCAAAACAATGAGGATGGAAAAGGTGCAATGTTTACCTTCAGCTTGCCACTCAAAAGGGAAATATTAGCATTAACCAACGGCTAAAAAAAAGAAAAACCTGGGTATCCGATAAAAGCAAGGAAATGGAAGAAAATGCGGAAGGTGGAGCCATTATGACAACAGATAAAAATAAAAAAATATTGCTGGTAGACGATGAAGAAGACATTCTTATCCCGATTAAAATGACTTTGGAAGACATTGGATTTAAAGTAGATATTTTTACGAACCCTCTTTTAGCATTATCAAATTTTAAAGCAAGTTATTATGACTTTGCAATCTTGGATATAAAGATGCCTGGCATGAATGGCTTTGAGCTATCTGATAAAATAAAAAAAATTGATGACAACATCAAAGTAACCTTTTTCACAGCAACCGATACCCCTTATCCTAGTAAAGATTATCAAAATGTAACGGATAAAAAGAAGTTTATCATAAAACCGATTTCATTAGATGATATGATAAATCAAGTCAAGACGCAATTATAAAACAATAATAAAAAAACTAAATCTAATCAATGTAAAAAAACAGCATGTTTATGTATAAAATAACTCTACAAAATCAGTTATATACTAACGGCGCAATACATGAAATGTAAATGAATCTACTCATCGAACAAATAAAAGAGCCTGTTCATGCCATGGATTCAAATGACAACACAGACAATCAGGTTTTGAAATACATTTTGAAATGCGACTCATGCCAATGGAATATATCGTTTTATGAATCAACAGAGGGCATATATTTAGATAGTAAAAAAATGCACTGCCCTATGTGTGAAGAGAGAGAAAAGAAATCCTTAAAAATTCTTCAGTAAAATCTTATTCTTTTTGCATGCAATAATTAATTATATGGTTTTATATTTTGTCATCTCACCATCTTGTTCATGTTGAAGTGTTACTTTAATCCGTTGATATGGTATCATGGTAAATTATACTTTTGATTACATTAAACAATGATCTTGATTCATTTCAATTGCCATTGGACAATAACCAAAATCTTTAGGTGACTCTTGATCTGCTTCATAATATCGCATGGGTCTGTGAATCTATTGGCTTGACGGCAATCTTTTAAGCATAACAGGGAGCTTGAGTTACAATTATTATGGGAAAAATGTTATGGGGGCCTATATGTTATGGCATGCAAAACAAGAATAAAAAAAAGAGAAGTTACCTATCTTTCTCTTACTCTACTTTTATCTCTCTTCCCTTTGGCTTTGTCTCTCTCTTCTTGTTAAATGTTATCTCTAAGATACCGTTATTATATGTGGATTTGATCGTTTCAATATCTGCGTACTGTGGCAGTTCTATGGCTTTATGGTAATTTCTTTGGGGATCATTTGCTGTGACCTCTACCTCGCCGTCATAAGCGTTTATTTTTATTTCCTCTTTTTTTACACCCGGCATTTCCATTACGACTTTTACTTCTTTATCTGTTACATTGACATCAACTAGTGGTTCTCTTTCAATAGTTACCTGGGAATTAGCTCCATTTTTATCATTGTTCCTATTATTGCTACCGCCTTCAATTCCTGCACTTCCTATTGCCTGGCCAAGGGAATTGACATTTCCAAATTCCCTTACTTTGGGTTTGCCATCAGGGCCAATAGTCATTGAATATCCGTATACTATTGGACCCACTTCCCTTACCTTTCCACCGTCGGGTGTTTGGTATTCCCTTACCAGTTCTTTAGGTGCATTTGTTTGAATTGTGTTTATTTGATTGAATATTCTTCCCATCTCCTGTTGCATTTCCTCAAATGCTCTGAATGGGTCCATGTCAAAAGACCCTTTTCTCATGTTATTACCGCTACCAACATCACTGCGACCAAAAAACCGATTAAACCAATTATAATTGTCTATATCTCTAATGCTCATTTTGTAATATTCACCAACCATGTGTAATATGCATTACAATATATATATATTTTTAATTGAATGTTAGATACCTATAAAATAAGTAAAATAATATGAATTATGACTATCTAATGCCAATGAGTTAGATGAATGAGAAAGAGATTGCAACATAAATCATTGTCAATCCAATAAAATAAGCTGGAAATACTGCCAACTTTTTGTCAATTGAGTTAATTTCTTTTCTAACTCTGTTGTATATTACCTTTATATCTAATAGAGATTAATAACCTGTGCACAAAATAATCATCATCACACAGTAAACAAATGGCCCTAGGCATTGAAAGTAAACTCAATCAGAAGCAGAAGCAACTGTCCCACCTGAGGCATTTGGACATGGTGTTTCTATCTGCATAATATGCCACCTCAGGATATACTGATGGTATTTGGAATAACATCTATTGGTTGCATGTTGCCATAAGTAATAATCACCTTCTTGATATACCATCCAGAAAAACAGAAAGGATGGTAACAAATCAATGATTAGTGTGCTTTTTACAACTCTACTGCTTTTTTCTAGGAAATGGATTTAGAAGTATAATGTAAAAAAGGATTAAAGGCTTCTGTTTTCCTTTTTTTTGCTATTTGTCACATGATGTTTTATAATTATGTGAATCACATACCTTTTCCATAAAATATGCTTCTAATGGGGTAAGCACCAATTCGGCCACCTGAAGTTTTTTATGTTCTTTGAATCAACATTGTTAATACTTGCAGCATCTACACACGCATCTATAAGAAACAAAAATACGTTAAATAATAGTTCATTTATAATCTTGTAAATTAATTGCCGTTTTGATAAAACTTATCAATTGTTTTTACAGTATCTTGTTAATGAACAATAATGAGGAAAACCGGGGACCGAGTCAACCTCAACAAGAACCAATAAGTTTCAATGTTGAGGAGGACGCCTCAATAGATTTAAGCTTTCCAAAGGACATTGGGAAAACTATTTCATCAGAAAGATTTCCTAATAATATGGATGGTTTCTGGTTTGCCATTGGCCCTAATGTGATAATAAATTCTTTTGATTTTGTTACAGTTGACAATTTGTATAACAGCAAGACAATTGGAATTGTAAAGGAGCTGCAGGCAGTTGCAGAAAAAGATTATGCTGATTATTTTTCGGATAACCAGAAGAACATAAGGGAACAGGAACAACTAAAGGGAGCGGAAAAACAGCAGCAGCAACAGCAGCTGTCTGATAATGCCCCAAAAGGATTGATATTGGCAAAGGTGGGAACAATTGCAAATACGGGGGTATTGGATGCCCGTAAGGAGGCTATCTCTATAAACTTTCCAGTGGGAATAGGCAAATCGGTTAGGTTCGCTACTGAAGATGAGATTATTTTTGCATTAGGCATTCCGGAGATGGTGGACCCAATACCTGCAGGAGTTATAGAAACAACAAATGGCTTACAGGTTCCTATCTCATTAGCGTTAACCTATTTGACTGGACCCGATACCGCGCATGTGAATGCCTCAGGGATTTCGGGAAACAGGAAAAGCACCTATATCCTGTTTCTGTTGCAATCTGCCTATCAAACACTGTTTGAAAAGATGAACGAGAACATAGCACTAATCATTTTTAATACTAAAGAAAAGGATCTCCTTCAGATAGATAAAAAATCAACAGACATCAAAGAGAGGACAGAGCAGATATTTGATCTTCTTGATTTAGAGTTAGAGCCTTTTGATAACGTAACTTATTTTTTGCCAAGGGGCAAAGACGGCAAGCCCAATTCAATGCATATACCAAATAACTTCAAAACCTATTCATATGAGTTACCAGATGTCTATGATAGGCTCGAATTACTGTTTCATGAAGCATATGACACTCGATTCAATCTCTCGTCAATAATAGACTATATCTATGAATCATGGCCCCTAAGAGACAACTTTGGAAAGGAGGTAAAGACATGGACCGATCTGTCTGAACTCAAAGAATACCCTGATTCAATAGTCTCACACAAATCCTCCATATTGCACTTTTTAGGCCGACTGCAAAGAATCAGAAAATCTCCCATGTTCATCGATAAAAAAGTGACAAGCACTTATCTTGGAGAAGAAATAAAGAGAATCAAATCAGGCCAGGTCTTTGTAATAGATGTGGCAACAATATCTTCTGTTGAGGAACAGGCATTTGTTGTTGGGGACGTAATGAAAAGCATTGATGAGATGTATTCTTCAAACCCGTTTGCTGATACCTCCAATGACAATCTCAAAAACAAAGAAAAAACACCATATATTTTTGTCTTTATTGACGAGATCAATAGGTATATACCTAAATCCTCATTTGGAAAAATCAATGCGGTTTCGGAACAGATTATGAGAACAGTAATTGCGGGAAGGTCCAGGGGAACCATTTTGTTTTCTGCACAGCAGTTCAAAAGCGCCACCGACTACAAATTACAGGAAAATACCGGGTTGCACATAACAGGGAAATTAGGAATATCTGAATTATCCAAAGAGCCATACTCAATGCTAGATGAAAGCACAAAAAACAATATCGTTAGGCTAAATAAGGGGGAATTAATTATGATTCATCCGGCATTTAGGCATCCGATAAGGATTGGCTTTCCCAAAGCTACATTTAAGAGCCCCCACTAAAACCAAGCATTGTTGAGATTATATGACGATATTGAGGGTAATATTGGGGATAATTTCAATAACTGTTGTTTATAAAATCCATACCCGCTTACAAAGTTGGTTCAGCATTAGGGCTAGCAACCATTGGTAATGGAATTGAACTCATAACCCCTATTTGGGATATGCTAAATTCACTTATGATTTAGTTAATCATGATTTCAGTTTCGTTTTCTTATAGTTTTGTATGTGCCTCTGATTTTGATTATACTAAAGATATGAGTTGAATGCTTGGTTACATATTATTTGAATGGTAACTTAAATAAGTAATAGACAGTTCTCTCAAAGATCAATGTTGGTCAACTTCCTTATCGTGCTTGTCTCCGGCTTGTTCTTTCTTCATTGAATTGGTAACAGTTTTTGCATTTGTATTATCAATACAGTAATAGTACCTTTGGAAGTAACTACATCAAATATCGATGAACCACTGGATTATTACTTTAGCGATAGTCATTTTTCTATGGTAATTACAATATCTTCACTGTCTACCATTGCCGTCTTTTTCTCTTTGTTAATCATTTGCAGCAGGTCAAGCCCTCCGTCCTCTGTTAAGTATGATTTTCTTTGTCCGTTATATGATACAAGCTCATAGTTAATTAGGTAAAACAAATATTTTTTGAGGGTTTTATGTGACAACAATGGTAATGTTCTCTGCATTTCAAATAAAAGTTCACCAATGGAAATTCCATTGATACAGGATAATAAGACATGCTCTAAAATCGCGGCTTTCAATTTTGGTGATTTTGAACTACTATGATATGTGGTACTCACTTTTGTCTGACTCCCCCCCCTCATAACCTATAGCTGCAAATTAGAAATCTGTTTATCATATTTACACAAACAGGACATTTTTTGTATCGATTTAAGCATGCAGATGATAAAGCAGGCATAGTGGATGCCATCCAAAAACAATTATCACATAATAGAAAATAGTTTTGTCGCATCAAGTCGACTGTACTGTATCTGTGCTTTTGATAACGCTTCTCCTTATTTTCTTTCTGATATGCAATAGACACATTTCCAAAAAGACTTGGTGTATACATATCAATTATGTATTTTTTGCAACAAACATCCTAATTTAAATTAAATATCAATTATGCAATTATATAAGTGCAACAAGATCTATCATTACAACGACAAAAGGACATGCCTAAAATCAAAGAAAACAAAAAAGGAAGAATTGAAAGTGAGAGCATAACCTTTAGAATTGAAAAATCAATTTTGGATGAACTGCGATCAGAATCTGATCAAAAAATGGAAAGCGTCAATACATTGGTAAATCAAATAATAAAGTCATATGTGCAATGGCATAAACCCGCGAGAAACGCTGGCCTAGGGTATTTTTCCAAGGTTCTTTTGGCTAAATCAATGGACCACCTTACTGATGAGCAAGTGATATACATGACAGAAGAATTTTGCAGCCATCACCTAAAGGATATAACCCATATGCTAAGGTCCTCACACACTTTCTCATCCTTTATGGATGGGCTTTGCTTTTGGTTGGATTCGTCAGGCTATCGTTTTAGGATCGATAGCCTTAATGGTGCGGATACATATGTAATACAATTTGATTTGGGGGAGAAAATTTTCACTTTATTTCAAGACACTGATGAAATCGGTATTTGAGCATTTCAATGTGCAAAATGCGGAAGCAGAAATGACAGACAATACGGTAATACTTAAGATAAATGCGTAAGAGAACGATTCTGTTAGTTAAGGCTATTTCTTATTATTATAACCTGTAAGCCAGTTCGACGATTGTACAAACAAGTTCATAAATCACTTTTTTTATGCTAAAAATGATATGAAACAATATATTGGTAAAACATTATCTCTTTTTACAGCTTTTGTACTAGTTTCCGGTTTACTCTCGATAAACGGAAGTGTTTACTCCCAACAAACCACAAATCAGTCGCAAACCAATGCTACAGAAAATGCAGTACATAGTGAAACAGAAAATGCAGAACATGATGCTACAGAAAATGCAACCTCAGGTCATGTAGTAAGGGACTCTGCAACAGTGCTATTGGAAGGTGTGACAGTACCTGCAGGTAGCTTCATTCACCTTTATGATACTACCCCATACAAAATAGTAAGTGGCCATGTGGCTGCAAAATTGCCTTGCAATACTGATAACGCAACAGATGTCAACGTTTTAGTGGGCCAGGCTCCTAATGTTAGTCCATCCGAACTGGAATTTGTTCCCGAGCTTTCAAATTCCGGTGAACTATGTCTATACCATGCTGATTTAGCATCCGATTCCGCAAACACCATAACAGACATTGCAATACAAAATAATTCTACAGGTGACATAAACTTTCCAACAACCAGCACTGTTGTTATAGGGGTTAATGAAATATCTGAACTGTCATCCGAAGCGCACGGACACACCTCCTAATCCTTTTTCACATATGCTTTATGAGTAAGTTTTTGTTAGTTATATCAGATAATTATTAGATAATAATTTGTCATGATGATTTAACCAACCATGGATATTGTTACTTATTGTTCTATCAATTTCAAATAGCATCTGCTTTGAGTAGTTTTATTTGTTGTCTATATATGATTATCTGTCTATTTATGTGGAATTCTATGTTTTTAATCATATGTAATGAGTTATGGCATCGATCCTTTCTAAAATATGTTTAAGGATGGTTTGTATGAGCAGAAACATGTCGCTTCATAAAAATATGGAAGACTTTATGTTCTTTTTTTCCAAAAGTCATATATTTTGTGCAATCTATGACCATCATTAGCATTGCCTTTTGGCCTGTGTAAAAAAAACCAGGTTATTATTTCAAACTGTCATCATTATCCGATGGTTGAACTGTTATCAAATACGTTACCTTAAACATTTTATTTGATGTTCTATCTTCTTTTGCCCCTGTTGCACCTATTTTATAAATTGATTGTCAATCTGTGATGGACATATCTTTAATGTTCTGTTGATTTTTCCTAAAGTTGATTATGCCCAATACCAATATAACAACTGATAGAATTATTGCTAATGCCGAAAAGTCAGAAGCGATCATGCTAGTTGATGTAGCACCAGCATTATTGTTATTATTTCCATTTGAAATGAAATCCTGAGTGGATGCTGATAGAGATGGTGGCGATGTCACTGAAAGAAATGATGCCGCAACAAGTACAGATATGCCCATTATTGATTCTATTTTAATTGATCTATTGACGGTATTGAAAAAACTCAAACTATTTTCATTATGCACTATAAAAGGGGTATTTGGGTTATCATTGTTGAAATTCACTTTTAGAATGTCTTTTGATGATTTGGCATATTTTTGTATTTTAAGTTGGTTGTACCTACCAAGCAAAATCAATGGAAATGCCAGGGAGAGTTTTATAATGAGGATATTGCCATATGCTGTATTAAAAATGGCGTTTATGCTTTGGAGATGAACCAAACCCAGATACATTCCGGTTATCCCAATAATTGTTAGCGATACAATGGCAATAAGCGAAAAATACGCTAGTAAAATTAAGGTATGCTGTGTGTTTTTTAGGCTGTTTTTCATCTCGTCTTTGTTGTCATTATTATTTGTATTTGCGTTTCCAGAACGATGATTGTAAAGTGAAGACTTTAAGCCTTTCAAAAGAATGGTTGACAGAAAAAACAGACCTCCAATCCAAATGGAAACTGCCATAAAGTGAATCCAATCCATGGATATTGCAAAAGAGCTAAAAAATGGCAATGCGTTACTATGGCTAATCATGCTATTTGAATAAAGATTAATCGAACTGATAATGATGATTACTACTAAAGGTATCAAAATAATGAGGCTAGTTGTTTTGCTTGAATGATTTTTGACATGATTATCGCCCTTAATCTTTTTCTTTGTGGCTCTCTTTTTTAGGGCATAGTGGGTAATGGCCAACCCCATTGTTAACAAGGATGTTGCAATTCTTATTGCCCAAACTTGCCCAACAGAGGTAGGATACAATATGGAAAAAGTGGAGAATAAATCCATTGTTGTTTCCCTTGACAATTCGTATGCCGAAACCAATATTATTCCGGTAGAAGTAACTGTTATAGATATGGAACACAATGATACTATAACTGTGAACCTCTTTAGGTATTGATCATTACCATAAATAAAATCTTTATTTGCTTCTTCATTGCTCTCTTTGTGTTTGCGTATCTTTTTACCTGAAATCCTATGAAAAAAGAAATAGCTAAACGTTATGCCTATAACTGATACCTGCGAAACAATTAAAATTGATTTTAGTATCGCATCATTAGTTGAAGTCACTGCTTCTGTTGAATTTGAATTAGAGAATTCTTGTTGAGCAAATGTTGCCATTGGCAGTTGAGAGGTATACATCGAGACTGAAAGTAATGATATTATAGCTATTAAAAGCAATTTCAATCTTATCATGATCTGCTATATTTGTATATGTATTAATTCAGAAATCAATTTTTAACCTTACTGTGTTTGGTCAATTACAAATTACACAATAAGAAAATAAATTATGTGAGGTGGTTTTGATTAACATTTGGCTTATTTCATACTGTGAGACATATGGCTCAGGGAATCCTACTCTCTCTTCTGGACAACCATAGCCTCCTTGCAATGCTTTTCTAACCACGTTTTCTGATATTTCAACAGTTGAATTGTCAGATGGTCTTTGTTCGCCCTCTGGTGTACAAGAGAAAGTAGCGTCAAAGTTAGTTCCGTTCATATCGCCAAATATTCTATAACTTAGTGTTGTTGGTATGGTCGGGCAAAATATCTCAGATTCGTAACTTCCTACTTCTCCATAAGCTGGTTGCAAATTAGAGGTCATATTTTTATCACCCGCTGATATTTCTACCTTCAATGAGTTTTCTAATCCAGTTATTGGTCGTTTACCGTTTGCATTGGAATTAGTTGGATCAGTAGAGTTTGGCCAAATGGCTCTCAATTCTACGCCTGTTTTATCGTCTACAAATATGGATTCGTTTAACGAACCTATCACAAATAAATAGCCTTTACCGTTTATGGTAATCAATGCTCTTTGGTGTGCATCTGCTACCTGCATAATAGGTGCTGTAATAATCGACATCATGGCAAAATGCCAATCCATGCTAAATTTTTATTTCTCAATCTAGACTAAAATTCTATCTTTCGGGGGGTATTAAAGTAATTTTGTACAACTATCGAACAGTAGAATATAGCGAACGAAGGATACGGGTTCTTTATTGAAATAAATTACATATATTTTCATTCTTTTAATGGTGTTAGCAGAAGATACCGATAAATATCTACTTATGGAAATTTAATGATTGTTCTAATTGAAGCAGGTTTATTTTTACTTTTTCCATAATCTATGCCAATTCAACTTAAGGGTCTGCCATCATCATCTGCGTTTTGAGCGCCCTTAAACAAATTATAATAACAAATCTCAACATCAGCCAAAGAAAGAGATCCATGATTGTTTGCACCCCCTCGTTACATAATTATAATACCTTGTCAAACCCTAATCAGCATCTACCAAAGTGATTTGAATCAAAATTAGTAGGATTGCTGAAATACCTAACATGCTTAATGTTGTCATTCTGTTATAATTTTTAATATGCATGTCTATTCTGCCTCCCCTTTCTCTTCTACTGATGGATTTACCAATACTTCTTGATAACACTCTCTCACTCACTTCGTTCTTTGTTGGATCATCCTCAAAGTATGGCGTCTGAAGAGGTGCATTTTCACTTGCGTCTACTGCTTCTTCTATGCAATCATAAAATACAGGTAAACTGCTATCAAGGGTTTCATTACCAGTATTTATAGGAAGCAGGTCAACAGCCTTGAGAAAATGCTAAATTGGCAGAACCGAATTGCAATACCGCAGTAAACGCAGTTATGATGACTCCAGTGGTGAATATCTTATTTGTATTTTGGTTTTTCTTTATGATAACATCACAAACCTAATCAGGCTAAGCTGATAACAATATAAACCACCTCTTGATTCTCTGTTGTTAGTAGGTATTGTAAAAAGACGTTCACTAGAGATATAACAAACCTATAGATTCAATATTACTAACCAAGGTATCCGGTCTATTATAGGGACTGGGTTCATTTACCAAGTTCATTGAGCCAAATACTCATGCAAAGCTGTTGAATATAATAAGAGCATGGCATTAGAATTTGTACAATCGACGAATGAATCAAGAACCTTATATTGTCGTTTTGTTACACTACGTCAGCAAGGAAAACATTGGGCTGGTGACCTTGGCGAATAGCGAACAGAAATATGCAAATAATTGCTAAGGTACTTTGGTTTAGTGACCGAAAGAGGACATAGGAGAAATCCCTCTGTCCTCTTTTTCTATTTTCACGTTAGTGGCAATAATGAACATTTGCATCTTTAGCAATAAAAGTTTCGTTTCCAGATTGGATAAAAGACATAGAAATCATAAACGGAGGCTCTTTATTAATGTACCAATCACTTTTTAAATCACTTTTTAGATAAAATAATATTGCTTAAAAAGGACACCAATATTAGCTATTATGGATATTTTCAGGTTTTGCTAAGTAACAAAACAAACCTTTTTTTGGCTTTGTCCATTGTTTTTCTATCTGTTATAGTTTATCCGTTAATTTTGCCGCACTTGACCCACCCTTCGATGATTTACCATATAGCCATTCATATAATCAGTTTTGATGTGGCATTGTTTTTGACTTTCATATCGATTTTATCTTTTAAAAAGACGAAAAGCAAAAAGGTATTGCTTACCTCAATAAGTTTTGGTACTTTATTGGCGGTAGAGTTGCTATATTTGTTACAGGCAAGCAATACTCTCGGGGAGTTTCACATACCTTTTATTGAGATAGAGGTACCACATATTCTGTTGCTGTTAATGCTCACGCTGTTTGCTATTGGGGTAATAAGGGTCGAAAAAAGATGAGTGTAGAGGAAAAGGAAGAAACAGGATATGTTTTTGCATTCAATGATGAGAATGATAAAAAAAACGTCTTATTAAAACTAATAACTTTTTTTCCCGGCATAAGGTATAAAGACCTGTCAAGGTTTGCCAAACTTAACAATGGGACTTTATCACATCATCTGACAAAGTTGGAAAAAAACTCCTCAATAAAGGTTTTGCGAACGGAGAACAGTAATATCACAAGATACTATCCTGCTTCCATACCATCTGATGAAACCATATTAAGAGGGTATTTAAAAATAAAAACAACAAAGCAAATTATAACATTGCTCCATAACAAAAAATTTTGCACCTTTAATGAAATTGTTTTGCATGTTGGTAAAGCTCCATCAACAGCATCATGGCATCTAAAGCGACTATTTGAAGCAGAGACCATAATAAAAACAAAGAGAGATGATATTTCAGAATATTCCTTAAAAAACCCAAAACTAATAGAAAAACTATTCGAAACAACAAACAATACTTTTGTAGATAGAAGCGCAGATAATTATAGCTCGCTGATTGAAGGCCTGTAGTTTGTTAGACTCTTTGATAAATAAAGTAAAATAGAATGCTGATTCAGTAAAAAAACAATGTGAAATCATAAAAATAATTATTTATTTAGTTAGTGTCTAAAAATCGATTTTTTTCAAATTGCATTTGAATTTTTTATGTTCTTTGAATTCCTTTACAATAGGAATTCGTGTCATGTGTCTAAACCTGTTTATTTTTTCGTTGACCTTTCACTTTAGCGATTTGTAACAGTTTTTGATGTATTGATTGTTGTTTTAAGACGCATTGACCTAAAGACCTAATTGAACAATTATGTAATCCATTGACAGTTTAATTGACGTGAGATCACAAAATTGTTGAAATGGTGAAAACATTTCTTAAGTGAGCAGAGCCATGCGATCTATGTGTTTGTGATCAATGAATTATATCTGCAACATGTCATTACCTAGTTTGATTAGAGATGGATGAAGAATACAACACAAGCAAAATGACTCTCCTGTCAAATCCTGTGCTATATATTACAAAAATAATGTTTTTTACTAAAGGCAAAGGCATCCACAAAGACTATCTTACAAGCTTTGAACTTGCTTTGCGTGACGCCTCAATAAGCGATCTAAACCTAGTATCCGTTTCCAGTATCAAGACTCCTCACTGCAAAATAGTAAATAGAGATGAGGGAAGAAACACCTCATGCCAGGACAAATTGTTTTTACGGTTATGGCCAAGTCGGCCACCAATGAGCCAAATAGACTAATCGCTGCGTCAATTGGTTTGGCCAGACCAGCGGATGATGCTCAGTATGGATATTTGTCAGAGCATCATTCAACTGGAGAGACTGCTTGAAGGCTGGAGATTATGCTGAGGATATGGCTATGGAAATGCTTGCAACAACAATTGGCTTACCTTCTGATCCAACACTTACGTGGGATCAAAATGAGGAGCAATGGAAGCTTTCAGGAAAGATTTACAAAACACAAAATTTCACACAGTCCGCAGAAGGAAATAAGGATGGCCTGTGGACAACAGTTATAAGTGTTGCAGTGTTAATACTGTGAACTTGTTATTCTTATAATGTCTAAGATTTTTGCAAATATGTTATTTCAGGTATTTACAGGCTCCAAGAATGTTGGATAATGCCGTTAGAGTAATACTGTGAATAATTGCTTATTCTATGCCATGCCAAATCAATAGGTAATAATCCAGAGATAAAAAGCATCTACAAGTGTTATGATGAATTTGTAGTATCTCAAAATGGTGACAACTTGGACGATTTAGTAAAAAGATACTAGGAGAGATGCACAATAACTCAATAACCATAAAAGATTTTGTGGTCAATTTTCTAGAAATGATTTAGACGGGAAAAGTCATAATCCACATTACCTTCTGACGGAGGAAATGATGAGTTAGAATGTGAGGCCATTGAATTCATCTAATGTAGTTCTCTAGACTTTTTATTATTGCAATAAAACTTTAACATGCGTAAAAAACCTATTCTCATAGAACCAAATTTTTCTTTCGGTCTAATACACAATTTTAGAAGAAACAATAGATGCCATTGTGAACAACAATTACAGGCCAGAATACAAAAGCATGTACCATATCATCATTATTTTTTTATACTCTATTACATTGACTAGCAACAACCTTTTTGGAGTTCTCTAAATGGTGTTGTTGTCAATATGCTGTCAAAGGGAAGACAAAATCTCATAGGAGCGCAGCCTTGCCGCATGGTCATATATGTGCGAAACAGCCATGATTTCGTCTACCTGTGTCCGTTCCAAAAAAGACTGCAGATCCTTTTTGACAGTGGTGGGCCCTCCAACAAAAGAATACTTGAGCCTTTGGTCCACGGCGTGCTTCTCGGTTTTGCTGCATAAGATATCGATGTCATTTACTGGAGATTGCAATGGCGTGTGGTTCCCCCTAATCATTGCAAGTGCTCTCAACTGTATGGATGTAAACAAGCGATTTGCTTCTTTGTCTGTGCCAGCCGCAACCACATTGACAGCAGTTATGACATAAGGCTCCTTCAGGGTTTCAGATGGCTGAAATCTGTCCCTATAAATCCCGATAGCTGCATCCATGTATGCTGGGGCAAAATGGCTTGCAAAGGCAAATGGCAAGCCAAGCATAGCGGCAAGCTGAGCGCTAAATGTGCTGGAGCCTAACAACCACATTGGAATTTTCAATCCCTCGCCTGGTGTTGCCCTAACCTTGTTTTCATGCTTGGGTGGTGCAAAATAGCTCTGTAACTCAATAAGGCTGTTAGGAAAATCATCTTCTTTTTCCGCGTCCAAGCTGCGTCTTAAAGCCATGGCAGTCATCCTGTCGGTTCCCGGAGCGCGGCCCAAGCCAAGGTCAATTCTGCCCGGATAAAGTGACTCCAAAGTTCCAAACTGCTCTGCTATTACCAGCGGACTATGATTAGGAAGCATTACCCCACCTGAACCAACCCTAATGGTGGAAGTGCCTGAGGCTATAAAGCCGATTAATACCGAAGTTGCGGTACTGGCTATACCTTTGGTATTGTGGTGCTCGGCCAACCAGTAGCGTTTGTATCCCCATTTCTCGGCATGTTGGGCCAAATTCAAACTGTTTTGCATTGATTGCCTTGGGGAGCCATCGACATTTACCATTACTAGATCAAGAACAGACAAGGGTATGCCCATATTTTTTCTGGGATGCTGCAGCACCATATACAGTAGTTATATCAATCCGTTGTTTTTATCCTTCAACCTATTATATTGCTTTAAGCACCATTGAGTAACGAATGAACGCCTATATCCACGACAATGGATTGAGGTTGATTATCTAGTTACTGTTGCAACAAAGACATAAGCAGCAAATGGCATGTAGCAAGTTTCATAAATCAAATGATTGCGGCAGCAGTTGCTCTACTTCATCCGTCGGATTCCATGTCGAATCAAGTGTTTATTTATTGTTTGGTCATAGACAGATTACATTAAGGATAATTCCTGAGATGATGATATATCTTTAGAGACCCAATATTCATTTAATTTTTGTCGTAGAAATGTAAAAATGGTTATCCCTTAATTATATTCATAGGCGGCATACAAGCAAACAGTATGATTTTGCTGCACTGGACAGCCCCGCCATTATTACTACTGCCGCGGAAAGAACTAAAAACTCGACATCTGATTTCTAGTAGTTAGAATAATAAATCAAATAATGAATGAAAACGAAACGATTGGTATTGTAGATATTCAGCTTAGATCGGTTCTCCTTTTCTTAAGCTTCTGAATTGTTCTGTTATCTATTTTTGAATCAGATATTATACGTAAGATTTCACTATAAGCTCTATCTTTGTACTCATAACCTATGTTCTTGTTTTCAATGTTTTTTAGTTCTAACTCAATTATTTTGTTATAGATGTAATCTAGTGTGAACCTATCCAGGCTTTTTCTCTCCCAATCTTCGTTATCCATTATGAAGCTATTGTTTACCACCACCTTTAAAATTTTAATTCTTAAACATTTTAAATTAAAAAACAGTGACCAAAATTTTGATGTATTGGGATATGAGGGGTTGCTGGCATATTCAGCAGTTCACCAATAAACATGCTGAAATAAAATTAGTAGTCTTGATGGTTAACTTTGGTCTATTGCCTTTGTCTAAGGAATAACGGGACTTGAACCTTTGCCTTTCAAACGGGGTTCCACTTAGACGGTTTACATTATTATTGAAATAAAAACAGATTGTTACTTTTAGTTGTTTGACTGCTATAATTATGTAGCCACCTTAATTATTACATATATAAAAATCATAATTCAATATTAGGATGGTCTATTTCTTTGTCCTGCAACTATTGAATCTCTGACTTGATGAGAAGATACATATGTGTTGTGTAGATGGCAAAAAGGTATTAAGTCAACCTACACAAGGAAAATGCGTTTTAGACCAAAAAATAAAGAATTGTTTTTTAGTACCCTTATTCTATCTTTATTCCTTTCCCTTTGGTTTTGCGTTTTCCCTTTTGCTGAATGTTA
>JADDOW010000036.1 GCA_016782225.1 Nitrososphaeraceae archaeon | reverse complement strand
GGAAATAGGCATCTTCAGTCTATAGCTTTATCGTTAAGTGAGCAGAGCCTGTTCAAGTAATAAAATCAATTAAATAGAATCTTATTTTTAATTGATCCCAATTTTTCTATAGAAATTTCCACTACATCATTGTGTTTTAAGTATTTAGGCTCCTTCATAGACATTGCAACCCCTGCCGGTGTTCCGGTCGATATTATATCCCCAGGCTCAATAGTCATCAAATTACTTAAAGAGGAGATTATTTTTCGTATTGGAATGACCATGTTGTTGCTAGATGAATTCTGTCTTATCTCCCCATTTACAGTAGTCATTATTCTTAAGGACTGAGGGTCGATTATCTCATCTTTGGTTGTAATCCATGGACCACAGGGTGCGAAGGTATCTATACTTTTGCCCCTTGTGAATTGTTTGTCTCTGAATTGAATGTCCCTCGCAGAGACATCGTGAAAAATCATATAACCAAATACAGCATCTAGTGATTCATCCTCAGGAATTTTTTTTATTTTTTTGCCCATAATAACGGCTATCTCAGCTTCATAATCAAGTCTTTTTACATATGATGGGGATATGACTTCACCATGTGGGGAATTCAATGCGGTTCTAGGTTTAATAAAAATAACAGGCTCTTCGGAAGGGGTCAAACCTGCGTCCCTCGCATGATCATAATAGTTAAATGCAAGGCAAATGATTTTTGGCGGATTTGGAAGTGGCGATAAAAGCTCCACATCATCTACTGAAATGTCATATTCCAATTCATTTTTTCTGTCATTGACTTCTTCAATCCAACCACCAAACAGAAAATCCTTTATCCGAGGTGGAATGGGAATGCCAGTTTTTTCTTGTATTTGTTCCTTAGTAATGATTTTTTTCCCATCCTCTGAAACTATACCGTATGTCTCAATAGAATTATTTAACTTTATTCTCGCAATTTTCATTGTTTATCACCTATGAGTAAATATTGCGGACGAAGAATCATCAATTTTACAAAAACCATACCTAACAAATTGAATTACGGTCCCAATTTGAAGTTTGGATATGAACGATTCAGCCAAACCTTTATTGACTATTAAATTATTCTCATTATAGGCATCTCCTTTGTATAATGGCATAGGCTTCAATATTTTGAAATCCACGGAACCTTTTTTTGATACCCATTGGATTTTTTGAACGTTATGAGATACTTTATTTCCAATATTCTTAGCAGCAATAACCTTTTTGCCAGTCCCCATTTCATCAGAAACGCCATTACTCACAATTTCTATATTACAAAGTTCCATTAACCTTACTGAATCCCCAACTTTTAGTTTTAATGCATCATCGTTAGGTATATAAATTATTTTTTCAACTTCCACAATCCTTTTGCCCATCTCCAAAGTGGGATGATTTTTAATCTCAATAAAATCCACATCCAATTTATCAATGTGTAACTCAATAGGATCTTTGACAAAGAATAATCTTATAGACTTGGGATCTATTATTTTTCTATTAAAAGACTCCAGTATTTCAATTGAGGGTTTTGTTTCAGACAAAGTTATGCTAAGCGAAAGAACAAATTTCCTAATTGCCTCAGGCTGAATGCCTCGCCTTTTTAACCCCATCAGTGTTGGCAGTCTTGGATCATCCCATCTTTGTATTATTCCCTTTTCTATTAACGGTGTAATCTTTCTCTTAGAAACAGGTATGCCTTCAAACTCCAATCGTGAAAACTCTATTAGGTTTGGCTGACGTAAATCCAAATCAGACAGTATAGCAAAATAAAGTTCATTTCGCAGCTCATATTCTTTTGTCCTAAAGGCATGCGTAACGCCATCCAAACTATCCTCAATGGGGGCAGCAAAATCATATGTCGGCCATAAAGCATATTTATTTCCTAATTTTGGATGGTAACCCTCAATAATTCTAAAAAGTGTTGGGTCCCTCATAGCAGTATTAAGGCTATTCATATCGCCCCTATAGCGCACAATGCATTCATTTTGTCGATACTCTCCAGAAATCATATTCTCAAATTTGCTCAAATTATGGTCCACCTTATTCAACCTGCAGTTACAAAATATACCGTTTGATCGATTAACTTTAATCAGTTCCGGGTTACATTCACATACAAATGAACAGTTTTTTTGAATCAGCTTTCTGCCATATTCATATAGAATCCCCATATCATCAGAGGTGTTTTTTACAATAGATGGTTTGACGTTTAGCCACTCAAGACCCTCTGCGATAGCTTCATAATATTCAAGCTTTTCCTTTACTGGGTTTGTGTCATCAAAGCGGAGGATAAGTTTACCATTGTACATGCGTGCGTATTCTTCATCAATAATCGCAGCCTTTGCATGACCAATATGAGGATAGCCATTTGGCTCTGGTGGAAACCTAGTTATAACATTACCATACTCAACACCAATTAATTGAGGAAGCTCAAATGATTGTTGGTTATCAGGAGATTTTTTTTCAGGCATTTGGTTTTTATTATTATTTCCGTCATTTTTTAAAATTGGTTGAGCAATATCAGCATCCTGGTTTTTTAAGAAATGGTTTGATTCTTGGATGATTTGGTCGTATAATGTTTTCTTTTCATTTAGGGACAGTAAAGATAATTCTGAAATTATTTTTCTTATTTCAGGAATAATGTCTTTGATATTTTTTTTTGAATCCTTTGCATAAGTAAATGTTTTTGATATAACAACCTCGGGCTTTATGTTATTATTAAAATCGATTGCATTTTTCAATGATATCAATTTTACAGTATTTGCAAGTTTATCATCGAGTATCAAATTTAATTATAATCCCCTTTCGACTATATATTTAGCTGAATTTTTCAAAGACAAAAGTGGATTTGAAGCATCATATTTATCCAATATACCAAATGCATCTTCAATGTAATTTTGGGCGACAGAACGAACATCCTTGTCCATGCCCACCAAAGCTATTTTGTTTACAATTTCTTTTATGGATTCATCACTTGCATTTTTTTTCCCGAAAATATCTTTTAGATTGTTTTTATCAACAGAATCAAGGTTTTGGATTGCCAATAGAATAGGAAATGTTTTTTTTCCCTCTCGGATATCATTGCCTACTGCTTTTCCAGTTATTTTCGGATCACCATAAATACCTATCAAATCATCTATCAATTGAAACGCTATTCCGATTTTCTTGCCATAGTTTGAAAGGTTTTCGACATCCATTTGACTGCAATTTGAGGAAGATAACGCTCCAATTTCGCAGGAGACCTTAAACAAAGAAGCTGTTTTTTTCTCTATCATTTTTATATACTCATCCTTAGAAGAAAAATCCTCATCATTTGACATTTTTATGTCTAATGCCTGGCCTTCACATATCTCTATGCAAGATGAAGATAATAGATTCATCATTTTAATCAAAGTTTCACTAGGCAATCCAAACCTTTTTCCATAAAGAGATATAATCTGAAAGGCTTTAGAAAACAGGACGTCACCAGATAAGATGGCAACTGGAATGCCAAATTGCTTATGTACTGAAGATACATTATGTCTCACGTTATCGTTATCCATAATGTCATCGTGGATCAAAGTAAAATTATGAACCAATTCTACAGATGAGGCATAGGGTATTGCTGTTTCCATGGCCCCTCCAAATAGTTGACAGGATTTAACAGAAAGAAAAGGACGGATCCTTTTTCCACCACTTTTGATATAATGCAAAGATGCATCATAGAGATGCACTGGGCTACCAGAAACATTAGAAAAAATAAACTGATTTATTCTTGAAGCAATAAAATTAATTTCAGTTTTTATTTCTTCTGCACTACTCATAATTACCTAATACATTAGCTAATTTATCTGTCAATATATACCTTGTATTTTTAAGAGATTTTATGTTTCCTGCACCTAATAGGAACATTGTTGACTTTATTTCAGTTAAGATTAACTTAGTAAAGATCTCCAACTCATCCTCTGATTGGGAAGCTTTCTTCAAAAAAGGAAAGGCCATTGCACATAAATCCGATCCCAATATTAAGCATTTTGCTATTTCCAAACCATTTCTTAACCCCCCTGACGCTATAATCGGCATTTTAACAGATTTTGAAACCAGCAATATACTTAATGCGGTGGGAATACCCCAGTCCCAAAAAAGCTCGCCTAACCTAGATTTGATATGCTCATTCTGCTGATCAGCCCTTATTTTCTCTATTCCTGCCCAACTTGTGCCTCCAGAGCCAGCAATGTTTATTGATTTAATCCCTGAACTTTCTAGCCTCAATGCCACATCTGCTGATATGCCAGAACCCACCTCTTTTACAATGATTGGTATTTCGATGTCATTTACCAAACTGGCTATTTTTTTTAAAATCCCTCTAAATCGAGGCTCCCCCTCCGGTTGAATCAATTCTTGCAACGGATTAAGATGAATAGCTAATGCGTTGGCATCAATCATCTTTATTATTTTATGGATGTCTAAAGTGGACAAACCCTCTGATAATTGCGCTCCACCTATGTTTGCTATCAAAAATGCATTGGGTGCGACCTCTCTAGCAATGGAATAGCTTTCAACTAGTTTTTCACTTTTCAATCCCGCTCTCTGACTCCCTAAACCCATACCAAGCCCATATTTTTCTGCTACCTGCCCCAATCTTTTGTTTATCAGGAAGGCCTCATCTGTCCCCCCAGTCATTGAGTCAATTATTAACGGAGCAGAAAAAGATTTTCCTAAGAAAGTTGTGGAAATGTCAATTTCCTCAAAATCTAATTCAGGCAATGCATTATGGAAAAGTTTGACATATTCCAAATAGGTGGAGTTTTTTATCCCCTGTGTGTTTTCCTTTAAAGGAATCTCTATTCCCTCTCTTTTTCGTTTTTTGATTTGTTCTACAAAATCTTCATTTCCATAAGGTAAATTCATCTTATCTTGACCTTTGTTTTCTTCATCAAAAAAAGACATTCAATTACCACCCTTTCCCCCCCTGCTGCAATTTTATAGAGGTTCCAATAAAATCGCCCCCGTTAACTACACCCATCATTCTTTCAGGGTAAAAACCATTTATTAAATAAACTGGAATTCCATTTTTTACTATATTTATCGACTCTGATAATTTTCTTTTCATGCCGCCTGTGACATCAAAAGGCATACTTGTAAACTCAATGTTGGCATCGGTATTGATTAATAGTCCATTATTTTCACTTACGAGCAGATTTGAAATTATTTTGCCATTGCCAAGACTATCATAGATACCATCTACATTTGTTGTGAAAATTGAAAAAAGGGGATTTAGATTAATCGATAAGATTTTCATTAGTGAGTCGCCAGATAGAATTGAGAAATTTCCTTTTGTTGTGTGCACAACATCACCATAGGTTATTGGAATAATATCATTATTTTCAATCATATCGATCATATCCATTATTCGATCCCTACTGCATTCCATGTTGTTAAAAACAAAAGACGATGCGTGAATACTAAATGGTTTTAGGTCTCTAGAAATGAATTTTTCAATAATTATATGATTTAATTTTATCATTGACTCATTGACGCGCGATACACCCTCATCGGGATATATAGAAGGTTTGGTATGCATGTCATATTTTACTGACCAATAGTGGCCAAAAGATCCCCCACCGTGTACAATGATAATTTTATAAAGTTTTTTTAGATCTTTAATAACACCAGATAACTTTTCAATGGCATGATAATTAGGAGTAAGAGGTTTATCCTTGAATGTAATTATAGAACCACCCAGTTTAATAATTAAAAGATCGCTATTCTTTCTACTATCCAATCTGTTTAGTGATATTAATTCATTTTATTAATTATTTGTTTTGTACAAATTGAATAAAGAGCAAAAGCTAGCCTACAAGCATAATTTGGTTTTGTGTGCATTGAATGCGGTTTCCATCTCAATTTTAATACCGCCATCGTCGGGGTTAACAAAAAAATAGTTTAGTTTTAGTTCATCAAGTTTTTTTAATAGCCTCTTTACCAGAGTTTTGTCTTTTTTATCTACTAATGATAACAAACAACCCCCACCGCCAGATCCTGTGATTTTCGTGCCATAAGTTCCGCCGGATTGGCAGATTTTTATGACCTTTTCTATAACTGGATTAGATAACGATAGTTTCTTTAAAATAGAATGGTTCTCATCCATCAAAGTTCCCAAACTTTCCAAGTTTTTAGTTTTCAGAGACTTTAATGAAGAACCAAAAATGCTTTCATACTGTTTGCACAAAATGGAAAAATACTTGGCATCAGTTTCTTTGATTTTTTTTACCTTATTCACCATTTCAGATGTATCATGTTGGATACCCGTATCTATGACTAGAAACGGAAAATCATGCATGTCAGCCCCGATTTTTTTAAATCCATGTGATTTATTATAAACGCCAAGGCCGCCATATGTACAGATACTGCAATCAACACCAGATGAGCTGTTATATATTACCCTTTCCACCTCAATTGACTTATCGCAAATCATTTTTTTGTTTGGTTTGTTATCAGAATTATAATATAGAGCCCCAGTTAATGCAACACAAAACGCAGACGAGGAACCAAGTCCGCCACCTACGGGAATTTCAGAGTCTATATGAACATTCATGCTTTGTTTATTTACAACAGCGCCGTCATTATACAGACCTTCTAGCAAATAACTGATTATTTTGTGTAGGTTGTTAACAACATCAACATATAGTTGTGCATTTTTGGACATAATTATTTTTGAATCAACTATCTCAACACTGAATCCTAAATTTGAGGTAACCCTTATCTTGCTGCCATTTATATCAGAATCCCCATATTCCAATACGACCCTAAATCTTTTATCAATGGCAAAAATAAGTGACGAATAGCCATAGACTACAAAATGTTCCCCAAAAAGTATTGCTTTTCCCGGAGAGGTCGAGGTTACTTTGTGTGAGACAACCATATCCAAATGGCATTATAGCAATATCAAGGAAGAGTAACCCACAACAGACGATTTGTTTCCATCAATGTCCCCACTAGTTAGATATTTTAATAAAATAGCATCAGTGTTTTTCATTCTTTTTGAGAACTCTATTGCTGAAGCTATGCATCCATACCCACATAATGTCATCGAATTATCTTCCAAAGTTCTATAGAAGGATTCGATATTCATAGACAGTATATCAGACAATAGTTTTTTATCTTTTTTATAGCACTCATCATAACATAAATAATGCGAGAAATTTGAGGTAACTATCAAAACAACATTTTCGTCCTTAGGAACAATTGATCTTAAAACATCAGCTAATCTAATTGAAGCGGATTTACCCTGAGTTCTCTGCAAAATCGGAATAAATTCAAATCCATCCCTTTTAACATACTGTAAAAAAGGCAATTGAGTCTCAATGGCATGATCTATGGATAGGGAAAAGGGATCTATATGGATAAAGTTATCAAAATCACCATCCAATAGTTTTAATCCTAATTCTTCACTGATTTGGATGTAACCCAGAGGGGTACTCCAATAACCCTTATCCATAATAGATATGCCCGGGCTGGTCCCATTATGGTCAGGCGACAAAATTATAAACTTATTGCATTCTATCAGTCCAATCAAATAGTAAACCAATGAAGAAACATAGCCAGAATAGCAATATGCACCATGAGGAACTATAAAAGTCAATATTTTCTTATTTTTGATAAATTCCTTAACAATAAACAATTCCTCTCTGTCTTTGGCAGAGGCCTCTATCTGATGAAATAGATTTTCTATTGTAAATATTATTTCCCGAGAGCATTTGGGGTAAAAAAAACCATCAGAATTATGTTGCCTAGTCGCAACAGATTCCCTCAAATAACTTCTTCCACTAATTTTGCTTCAAAGTCATCGATTGTAAGTGGCATTTCAGAATCAGATTTTATTTTTCCCTGTTTCTTTAAGACCTCCTTTGTCAAAAGCCAATACACCGTAGCTAAAGCTTTTCTACCCCTGTTGTTTGTGGGTATCACAATGTCAACCTTAGATGTGATATTATCACTGTTAGCTAATGCAATTACTGGAACCCCAGCACGGGTGGATTCTAATACGGCCTGCTCATCTGCTTGGGGGTCTGTAACTATGACAATTTCCGGCTCAAGGTATTTTGGCAATGAGGGATTGGTGAATGTTCCGGGCATAAAGCGTCCAAATATCCCGCGAGCACCAGTCAGTTCGCAAAATTTTTCAACTGGGGTTTTACCATATTCTCTAGATGACGTTACGGCTACATTAGATATGCTAACCCTTCCTATGAATTTAGCAGCAACATCAATTCTTGCCAGCGTTTTGCTGATATCAAGAATGTATAATCCTTCAGGGTTAGCACGCGTAATAAAAGAGGCCATAAATTTTGTTTTTATTGGGGTGCCGACCCTAATTCCTGTAGACAATATCATTTTTTCCAAATTGTTTGGATCTTCTAGCGAGTCAGTATCTTCTTCGCCAGTAATGGAATCAGGTGCACTGTTTGTGGTGGTGGTTGTATCCGCAGATTGTGAAGTGATACCGTTTGAATCAGGTGAAATGGAATTGGAATCACTTTCAGTTCCTACTTCGGCAGAATTGTCAAAACTCTCTTCAATATTGTCCTTATCACTATAACTATCTTGGGAATAGGAATCTGAAACTCTTTCAAACATTTTATATACTATTGCTCCATTTAGCCATTCCTTCTATTAAACCATACTCTGAAATTCTAATCAATTCATTCAATTTTGAAATTCTTTCTCCACCTACTACACCGGACTTTAACATAACGGAGTTTGTAGCTATAGCAATGTGTGAAATATGGTTATCAGTTGATTCACCTGAACGATGGGAGGTTACTATCTTGATATTATTGTCATCGCATTCTTTGGCAAACAACAATGCATCATAAAGAGAACCTGCCTGATTTACTTTCAATATGGCTCCGGAGCAGGAATTTTTCTTAGCAGCTGTTGTCACCCTGTTTTTATTGGTCACCAATAGATCGTCTCCGGTTACAAGGCAACTGGGATTCTTATTCGTTAGTATGGACATTCCTTCAAAATCCTCCTCATGCACCGGATCCTCAGCATATATCAAATCATAATTTTTTATCAAATTATCAGCATAATCCAGTTGGTCTTGGGTATCCAGGGTTTTCCCATATCTTTTATATTCATATGTTTTCTTTATCGGATCCCATAGTGATGAGCTTGCAAAATCTATTCCCAAACGTACATCCTTTTTGGGGTCATAGCCGCAGTTTGCGACAGATTGTTCCAAGATTTCAATCGCACCATCATTATCAATGTTTGGGGCCCATGCGCCCTCATCACCTTTTCCCCCCGTGAACCTTGGATCTTTTTTCTCCATGTTTTTTTTTAGCTCTTTATGGATTTTGGAATTAATCTCTAAAGCCTCAAATATTGATTTAGCACCTACAGGACAAACCAAAAACTCCTGAAGGTCAGGAGTTCCCTGTCCGGCGTGAGAACCACCACCCAATATATTTCCCAATGGAAATGGAAAATTGATTTTGTTTATCTTTGGGTTTAAAACCTTATAGAACGGCAGGTTAAGGGATTTTGAAGCAGAATCAATGCAAGATATCGTAAGAGCATATGCAATCGAGCCACCTACGCTAGAGTAATTGGCAGACTCATCATTACCCTTCAGTGTTTCATGTATCGTTTTCAGGTCATCGGAGTCCAACCCTATAAACTTTTTTTTAAGGACCCTAAACGCGTCAATAGTTTTTTGCGGATCATTATCGATAAAACTTTGCGCCTCGTATATTCCTACGCTTGCACCTGATGGCGCACACGCTCTTCCTAGAAACTGGTTATCAGAAACCACATCGACCTCAATTGCTTTATCGCCTCTGCTGTTAAACACCAATCGCTCATTTATTGAGGTTATCTTAGGCATGTCTAACCTTCCATTTCAGATTGTATCTCAGTCCTGCGTTTTCTTAAGGCTTCGTAATATGGAATCACCTGATATATTGTTTCCACACTTGATACAAACATCCGTCTGCAACAATATCTTGTTATTTTCAAAGAATCCATCACATTATTTGGCTCTTCGCCCAACTTGACGCGAGATATATATTCATTATAAATATGAGCAATCAATTTACCACAAGTAAAACATCTTACAGGTACAAGCATAGTTAAAAAAAATAATCGCCTACATAAAAACCATTCAAATGCTGATAACAAGCAATATTGGGAATATTCAAATTAAACCTAAAACAAAAGTAAACTGAAGCGGGAGTCGCCCAGCTTGGCCAAAGGCGTAAGGTTGAGGGCCTTATCCCTTAGGGGTTCGTGGGTTCAAATCCCATCTCCCGCATTCTTTATGTCAACACACCGCAACAAGCCATGGAAGAAAAGATATAAAGTTATCATGGGTCACAAATTCAATGAATGAACATCATACCGGCGTTTCCTGCGGCAGATTTTAAAGAAATAGAAGTCTGGAGTGATGGCTTGGATTATTCCATCAATGATTTTAAAGGTAAAGTGATTCTATTAGACTTTTGGACATATACCTGTGTTTATTGTTTGAGGACAATTCCGACTATGGACAAATTAAAGAAAAAATATGCAGATAAAGGGTTGATAGTGATACCAATACATTCATCAGAGTACGAATTTGCAAAGGATGTCAACAACGCAAAAAGAGCTATTTCGGCTTTAGGCCTAGATGGGTACGTTACGGGGTTTGACACCAAAAACAAAACTTGGGAAGAGTATGGGAACTCATATTGGCCAAAACACGTTTTGATTGATAGGGAAGGATTTGTCAGGTATGAACATCCAGGGTACGGCACACTAAGTGAATTTGAAGAGGCCATATCAGATTTACTGGACATTCCGTATAGTAATGAGGAATATCCGCAAAAAAACCATGAAGAACTAGAAGAAAACGAAATATCCAAAGTTTATGGTATGCATTTTGTTGGCATGGCTCCAGAAATTTGCCTTGGGTACTCAAGAATCAGGAGGTTTGGAAATAACCAAAAACTAAAGACAAATGACTACAACATACTTACGGAACCAAGCATTATTTTGGAGAACAATGTTTATTTGAGGGGCAAATGGAGATGGGATAAAGAAAGGGTAAAAGCATCTCTGGACTACAAAGAAAAAGACCCAGCAATAATTTTCAAATACGACAAGGCATCAAATGTGAATGTCATAGTAGGTTCAGAGGATAGCAAACCGGCAATTGCAGAAATTAGACTTGATGGCAAATACCTAAGTGAATGGCAATTTGGTAGCCACATCAAAACAAATGGCGAGATGAGATATATTGAAACCACATGGCCTTTTATATACAACATAGTAAAAACAAAAAATACAGAAACACACAGAGTAGAAATAATCCCAAGGTCAAATAATTTTTGTTTTTATACATTTGTGTTTGGATAATAAAGCATTTTTTTGCATCATAATCTGATAATCAAAGAAGGAAAAGAAAATATTGTTTATTTACGATAGAATATCATCATGACCGAATCAAATGAACCTGCTACAAACGGCTCACTTATCAGAGAAGGAGAAAAACCGCCTAGCTTTGGCTTTTTTGATACCAAAGGCAATAAGCATGAACTTGATGAAATGATAGGGAAGAAAAACATGGTCATCTATTTTTACCCTAAAGATTTTACCCCCGGATGTACAATTGAGGCAGAAGAGTTTACTAAAGACTATCAAAAGTTCAAGGAAAACGATATTGAGGTGATTGGCATAAGTCCCGATTCGGAAGAATCGCATCTAAAATTCAGAGAAAAAACGGGAATACCCTATATGCTATCTTCAGACACAAACAACGCAATATCCAAAAAATACGGAACCTATGGGTTGAAAAAGTTTATGGGTAAGGAATATTATGGTACGAATAGATCAACCTTTTTGCTAGATAAAACCGGAAAAATAGTAAAAATATTTAACAAAGTCAAACCAGAAGGACACAGCAAAGAGATTTTGGAATACTTTACAGGAAAAGACAAGAATTAACGCAATTAAACAACTATGCCATAAATAGAATAAAGAGCAACATCCATGCTTTCCTCCTTCATGCCAAAGTAGCTAAAATAATCCCTATTGAGTTTAACCTTTTGTTCAAAGTTTTCAGTTGATTCGCCATTTTTCTCATTCTTCAAAGAATCACGATACTCCAAAACAAGATCCGAAGTCTCCACAAGCAGCGAGTTGGACTCACCAATCCATTCGTTTAGGTCATCCGGGTTTGTGGCCTCTGAGAGAATATTTGAAAGCCTGTTGAATAGCAAATGGATCAATACGCGTATTTTTTGGAATTTAATCTTAAAGAAATTACTGTCATTGATATTGGGAACATAATTGCAAATTATGTAAAGATATTCGTCAAGGTTCTTGACGATGTTTATAGCTGTTCCTAACTGAGGAATAATATTTTTTAATGTCCTCACGTCTTTAAGGCCAATCAATTTCCTGCCATCAAAACTTCTCAATGTAAATACTTTAGAAGAAATCCCATCGTTTTCCAACAGTTTTGAGCAGGGTTTGGAGGATAAAACCACATTTGAGATAATGATATTTGCTATGCTATTGATCATTACAAAAAAAATGCCCTGTATAGGGATTATAAATCTTTTAATCCAACAATAAAAATAAAAAACCATTATATTTAATCAATCTACCATCATCATCATTTGGAATCGAATGTAAAATCTATTTGTGATTGCCAATGCCACAGAAAATATGGAGATAAATCCATGTGTCAAAAATGCATAGAAAGACATAAAGCTTCTCCATATTACAATATCATGAAGAAATACAAATGACCAAAAAAAGCATTCCAGTTCACATGGTTACAATCTATAAAAACATAACCAATTTTTGGCCATTTAGCAATAGTGCATAAATCACAAATATTTACAATTTATTTTGAATGTATTTCAATATTTTTACAAATATTTTTTTTTGGTGTTTTAAATGTAAAAATTATGGAATTGAAATAGATATTTTATAATACTAGAACAAAATATTTAACTGACTCGGCTTAAAACACAGAGTATCATGGTAGTTGACAATAAGGCAACAATATCATACATTAGTGTATTAAAAGAGGACCTGGCTATTTTTCACATCAAGCCAAATGAAGGCCAGGTTCCCGACTTTAAGCCAGGACAATTTGTAACTCTTGGTGTAAATGTTCCTAGTGAAGGTAAAATAGTTAGAAGAGCATACTCCATTGCATCGCCACCCCATCAAAAAAAATATTTTGAATTAATCATAAGATGGGTAAAGAAACCAGTTCCGGGAAGACTAACCACACAGATGTTTGATAAAAAAGAGGGAGACGAGGTATTTTGGGTCAAACCCACAGGAATATTTACAATCAACGAAAAAATGCCTTCCGGTGAGCCAGATAACAGAAGATTGGTATTGATTGGTGGAGGCACAGGCCTTGCCCCATTTATTTCATATTCTCTGCACCTAAAAAAGAACGAAAGTAAAAGGGAAATTGTAGTACTGCACGGAGCTAGTTATGTTGATGAATTAAGCTATAGAGATCTATTAACGGAACTGGAGAGCGAAAGCATCGATAAAGGAAGGGACAAATGGAACTTTCAGTATAGGGCTAGCATAAGCAGGCCCCAAGAATGGTTTAACAGATCATGGAGCGGACATAAAGGAAGAGTAGAAACATTCCTAAGACCAAAGGCAGGCAATGACAAATCACCACTTGAGGAATTGGTTGGAGAAAATATAACACCAGAAAACACCTCGTTTTATGTTTGTGGATGGCAAGGAACGGTTGACGGTGTGTTGGACTCCCTTGTGCCAAAAGGTTTTGTTACTGAAAGGAAAAAGAGAAAAGACGGCTCTTTTGATGTGAAATTCGAATCTTACGGCTGATTCCTTATTTTATTTTTGTTATAAGTTTATTTATCCTTGCTATAGTTAATAATTTAAATGAAATTTGAGTATGAAGAATTTGAGACCATAGAAGATGTTTTAATTTATTTGGTTTCTGTTGCACCATATATGAAACAAGTACTTCCCATAAGTTCATATAAAGATCATGTTTTTTCCATGGTACCTATTACACCCCTTTCAGGAGACGTTTTATTGATGATATATACAAAAGGCAAGTTAGAGCGCGGTATGTACGAGTTTGACATATCCACAAAAAAACACAAGATAGTAACGGCAATGGAGAGAGCAGATAAGAACTATTTCATAGTAATTACCCCTCAAAGAGACACACTAGCCGATGCAGCTTTAAGCGAATTGAACAGGCAGCAACAATAAAAATAAAATCTTATTTTTCCATGTTTAATTGTTGGGAATATCCGCAATTCTCCCATGGATCAAATGAAAAACGAGTTAGTTTACTCATATAAAATCATAGCTTTGATGGCAACGGTGCGGTAACAGAGCGGGGTTTGACATATTTTGCAACAACATCCTCTGCTGGTTTACCATCAAAGAGACCCTTAGATAATCCGCGCAGGTATTTCATAATAGCCCAGGTTCCGGCTTTTATCAACATGGCCATAAACACCTTCATTGCAGGACCGTATGTTTTATTTCTAATAATAATCGGAATGATATTGTCAATTACCCTAAGGTTATGTTGCCAGCATGTCCAAAACAGTGCAAATTGCGACTCATTGAGATTACCAAAATGCATTGAATTTCTCTCAGAAAAATCCTGATACAGCAATGGCGCCACCAAACCCCTCATTTCCATTTGTTTAAAGTCCTGTATCAAATCAATAGTATATTGCGTCTCATCAGGGGTTTCATCTGGCCAACCGATTATCAACGTCAATGCGGGAAACCAGTGATTGCGATTGAGAATCTTGCACCCCTCCCTTACAACCGAACCCCACTCTTCAGGTCGAAATGGCCTAGTTTTAACACCCAGGTGTTTTTTTACCATTCTTGGAGCGACAGTTTCCACACCCAAATTAGTTGCAAGCCATCTGCCATTATTTTTCATATCATTAACCTGAGATATTTTTTCAATTAAATCCGGAGACGAAGCTACAGCGGACAGTGTCATATGAGTTGTGCCTATGAAATTTGCCCCGATAGACTTTAATCCTTTCCAAACGTCAAGAATTGCATCCTGATTGGGAACAAAGTCTTTGTTATCACACCCATATAGTAACATTTCATCTGATTGAAGCCAAATAGAATCAAATCCGTATTTGAGGTTTATTTTGGCTTCTTCCTGCAGTCTTGACAATGGTATGTCCTTTTTGGAGCGTTTGTTGACATCGCAAAAGTCACATCCCCTTCCACAGCCACGCATAGCCTCAATTAAAGAATTTATCGTTGGACCTTTGATTGTGGGAATGTTCTCAATGTTCCTGACAAAGGTATGCAATAGCTCAGGGGCATCACCTGCTTCCAAGTCATGGAAAAGGTCAAGAGCCAGTTCGTCAGCCTCCCCAATAACAACGGTATCTATCCCATGAATCCTCATTCTCTCAGGCTTTGCCAACTCCCACGATCCATTACCTCCAACTACGACCTTAAAGTCATATTTTTTCTTTAGCTGTATTATTGAAGCACACATTTTCTTAAACTTCATTGCCACATAAGACAGTTTTTCAGGTGACATTGTGGTAGTGACAGGAGCCATTCCCAGAGGATCCATCACGTTAATACCTACAACCTTTGTCTCCGGTCCTATACATTTATCAAGCATTTCAGGATGGGCTAGAAAAATATCATTTTTAGGGTACTCCTGAAGAAGGGCACTTTCTATTCTTCGGAGTCCGCATTGAGCAACTTTTATCTCACCTGTACTTTTCACTGTCTCAACACTAGGGCAAAAAAGTTTATCAAAAACAAATTCAGGGACAAGCTCGTATGGGCCACATGCGATAAAGCCATAAAGGAAATTACCCCGATAGTTTGTCATTAAGCTACGATCAGCAGTTAAAACAATTCTTTTGCCAGATACCATTTTATAATCTATATCCTGTAAATAACTATTATCAGAGAGTATAAAATTATTTTCATCCCAATTATACTATGAAGGGTATTATGATGAAAAATTGACAATACAGTGGTTAAAAAGATTTAAAAAACGCATTAGCCTGGGGGGAAAAGCAGCAAAAGGAGCAGCAGTCAAAATGAAAAATATCCCATCATAAGTGGAGTAAAAATACAAATATACGAATCAATGACGGAGATATAATATCCATATCAAAACATCAACAAAACAAATTGGTCGTTTGATTTAAGAAAGAGCATATCAGAGAAAAGCAAAAAGACCATGATCCTTTATTTTAATAGAGTCCTTTTCTTCTTCCCTTAAGTATTATGGATTTCAATTGGCGGTGGTCAAGTAAAGACAACGCATCCAAATAGTTGGTCCATTTAAAATCTTCATGCTCATTTGATATAATAACCTCTCTTGTAGGGGTAGTAGCAAAATAAAACTTAACTTCTTTTTCTGAGCGAAGCCCATCAGCCCTAAAGTATTTGTATTGGATTTTGCCAATATATTGGTGGATCTCAAGGTTAACTATTCCAGTCTCTTCCTGAACCTCTCTTTGCAGGGTTTGGATATCGTTTTCTCCCCTTTCCTTATGCCCCTGAGGGAATCCCCAAAATCCCCTTTTATTTCTTAGAAGGAGAAATTCCGCATAATCCTTGTTATACTCTATGGTCTGGTATCTTATTATTGCACCTACTGATAGCTCGATCGTCACCCTACTCTATCCCAATAAGCTAGTGAACTGTACAATAAATATAATATTGTTTCTATGACCACCATATTACACATAATTATCCGAGAACTTATTCCATATTTTATAATTAAAGGGGACATGATATGAAAAATAAAGGTGTTGCCAATACTGCTGCTGATGCTGCCCATTTCAATCACACTACTTCCAATGCCAACAAACTTGTATTAGAGTACAAAAATCACCCTGCTTATGTTCTTTTTATATCATCACTGAGGGCCAACTACACCAAAATAAAATATGATGGATGCCTTCAAAAATATCTAAAACACCCATGTAACAAAAATGTTGCAACCTCCCTATCCGACATTCTATCCAAGGACCCTAAAGTCATTGAAGGTGAAATTATCCAGCAACTAATAGAGATGAAAGGAGAGAATTTCTCCTGTTCAACTTTGTCAGTTCACATAGCTGCCCTATATCATTTTTTTGCATAAACGACATAACCCTAAACAGGAAAAAACTGTCCAAGTTTGTAGGCGAGCAGGAAAACAAATATGAATATAGAGGTAACACTCATGAGGAAATATCGAAGCTTTTATCTTTGTGTGATGAGCGAGGAAAGGTTATTGTCCTTCTCATGGCCTTAACAGGAATGAGAGTAGAAACCCTGCCAGAACTCAAGATAAAGCACATAAAAAGATATAGAGTTGGACATAACAATCACATTTATCGCATTCAAGTTTATGCCTCTTCCAAAAAATATGCATACAAAACGTTCTGTACTCCTCAATGCGCCTAGTCTATATAGACAAATATCTTGAATATAGAATAAGAATAGGTGACCCCATATCTTTTGACTCCCATACATATCAATGGATTTCATCTGATCCCAATACCTTGCTTATAACCCGACTTTTTGATATAGAAGATATTCCAAACTGCTCTTCCAATTTTAAAAAACTATCAAAAAAACCAATGCATGTCATGGGCATTCGTGCATATATCGTTGGTCGATTAAAAAAGCTAAAATTGCGTCAAGTCTGGACAGACACTGAAAGTTCGCAATATATGGGCAGCCATAAAAATGATCTGCACCCATGCCACTCATTTCGCATTTTTGCAGTCACTAACATGCAGCGCTCCATAGTTGATAAAACTATCCGAGAGATGTAGGTAGGTCACTCTTCTACAGGACTTGATTCAGCATACTATAAGCCTCAGGACTAGGAGATCTTGCAAGAGTATCTAAAAGCAGTAGACACCCTAACCATCAACAATGAACAGAGGCTTCAAAACAATTAAAACATTACAAACAAAAATCATACGGAGCAGAGGAAATACGCCAGCAACTAAATGCAAAACATGAGAAAGACATGCAATTGTTCAAAGAAGACATGGAAAACAGATTCCAACAAATAATGTTAAAGGTTAATGTTGAAAAATTAGGAGCGCCTGAGTAATTCATCAAATAATGAAATCAATTTTGAGCATTCTTCAAGGTGTTCAGTCTTAGATAGGGGATTTTCTTTGATACTTTGAATCAAATCTAGTTGAAATCTCAATTGGTCTCGTTTTATCCAATCATAGACACAATACAAAACAATAATTTTTTTGTTGCATTCGAGGCTAGTTTACAATCTGATAGGTTATTTGTATTATCGAATGCTTCCAAAAATTTTATAGTAAAGATGCGATTATATTTTCAAATTTCTTTTTGTTTATAAAACTTGTCCTCTTTGATCATTTTTATTTATATTCTTATAGGTATCATTTGTAATGATCTCTACCTACGAAAGATATAGTCAGTATTTTTGTCTCCCATAGCTTTTTGTATAACTCTTTCGCCATAGGATTGGGATTGAACTTTATTTGAAATACACCATATTTGTGAGAAATGACTTCTAGAACAACACCTAAAACTTTAACTTTAAAACCATCTAGATCCATTACCACATTATCGTAATTCGCGATATCATGTTCATTCCAACCTAGAGACCGGAGTTTTTTTATCGACATCAAATTTAGATTGGTATTTACCAACATCGGAGCCCATGTCTGTGAAATGCTTAAATGAGTTTTCGAATTCTTCTAAACTTTTTAAGAACAATGCTATATCATGGCCAAGGTTAAAGTTTAATAATATGTGCCTGAGAATGATAAAGTTTTTTCTTTATTTCCCCATCTCTATTGCTATCATCTAACATCATATTTTTATCTTTAATTTTTTACTACTAACCAACTTTTGGTAGGCTCAAATATTCCACCCGTATGACGGGTACTTGACATAGTCTGATAAAGTATGCCATAAAATACAATAAATATCAAGCCGGCGCCGCCTAAAGCGGCGCCAAAACCTATAGCCAAAGAATAGGTCAGCCTAAGGACTTTTTGAATGTGAAATATATCTTCTTCCCAATGAAACCGTAATGATATATGTAAAGTGTAGCGAAAATCCGTTTCGTATCCATGAGGGAGGGGGACATTTCCACTGTCATGACTTTCATTGGTAGGACAGAAGAGAAGATTAGATTTATTCTATCTGACACACGAGATGAAATTGTACCTCCTGTCAGCAAAGGGACCCTAACTCGATGCAATGTAAACAAGGACATTAAGATTGATGGATTGACTCAACTAACACTACCGTCAATGCAAATGCCATTGGTGGAAAAAGCCCTTAGGGCATATGTCAAAGTGATTGGGGACAAAGCGTATTTGAGAACTGAAAAATTCCTCACACCAAACAAGCCCATTGGAGAGGCTTTAGAGAATATAAGGACGCGTGTGGACTTGGACAAAGACTTCTTATTGTTTGATGGTGATTGCTGATGGTTGCGGTAGTGAAAAAGAAGAGAATAATGTTACCTAACCTCAATTTGTTTTTAATCTATCAAGGAGAGGTTGGTTGATGACTCGTGATTATGTCATCAGTGAATGCAGATTACGGTTTAATCATTGTGATTCTCATGTCCCTTGGTTGCGGCTGTGTTTATACATGGACAACATATCGTAATTGGGACCAAACACGATCCATTCTTTACACAATGGTGATTAGGCCATCATATCGATTGAAGGATTTATGTATAAACTAGGTTCAACATGGGAAGCGGTGGGGCGACAATGCATACAAACAACATATATATTTTAGGTTCAATCAAGTTAGCGGCGGTAGCGCCGCTAAATACAATAGTTGAAAATCATGCACCACTCATGATCATAACAGTTATTCCCATAGCAACAAAAACAGCAATGGCATTTGGTTGCTGCACTTGGATAGGTCATTTGATAAGGCAAATTATGGGGGTTGCGCCCTAAAACCAATAGTAGTTCTGTAGTCAAACTTTAAACTTGTCAATACCGGGAAAGGCGCTTAACATCATTGATTTGGAACATCTCCACCTTTGGCTCGAGTATTTTGTTGTTTAGCATATATGGCATTAACCTGCTGCCTACAAATCTGTTCAGGTCCTCTTCTGACTTCCAAATATTGGCCACATGAACGGGATTGCCCCGTCTCATCAAATGCTGCTGCATGGAATATTGTCCCTTTGGGATGGTTGTGTTCCAGGTTCATCTCTTTTCTTAATCTTTCGTACATTTGTTTCGTTATGTTGTTTCCTGTAAAAATAACCAAAATTGGCAAAATTGTTTTTATTGTTCTTTAATATTTAAGATTTAGAAATTGGTTTCTGCTCAGCCGAATTTGGAGGCTTATTATATGGCGTAACTCAGACACTACTACTAACGTAAGATGACAACTATTGAGTGATGATATTAGTGAACTTCTAAGGCTTTAGAGTTTACCTCCATGTCCATCCATCTATTTTATTTAATGGGGCTTCCAATGTTAGCATTTTTGTCATCATCAAGATTCTTGTCATCAGAATCCGTCTTGATATTGTTGCTTCCTGCCGCACTTTTGTTGTCTTCTGCTTTAATGTGGTCATGGGTGTCTTTGGATCCATTTTTCTTTCTATGAGTGATGTATTTGGACACAAAAAACATCTCATCCTTAAACCCCGTATAGTTCCAATAGTATTTGTTAACAACAGTTGATATGACAAACCAGGCAACACTGTTTACTATGATGGAAAACAAAAACCCATAGTAGTAGGTAATGATTATTCCAGTTATTGTTCCCCCTATTATATAAGGCAAATGGCGCCTTACCGTATGTTTTAGTGATGGTTCCGTAAGACTTCTGTTTTCATATTGATAACATATCTTATTAACTCCACCCATATAGTTAGGGTTTGTCTCCATTATTTAGTTATTTTACTATATGTTACCTATTTAATAAAAAGAATATTGTGATTCTTATTCGATGTCAGATGTGT
>JADDOW010000091.1 GCA_016782225.1 Nitrososphaeraceae archaeon | reverse complement strand
GAAATAGAGCATCTTCAAGCTATAGATTTATCGTTAAGTTAACAGCGCCTGTAAATTCAATAAAAACTATTTTAGGTTCCATTCACTATTGAATCACATCCCACTCGGTCCATTAATTAAGATATAAGGACCATATATTATCAACTGCATTCCAAAGGGAAGACAAATGCAAAATTCACACCATCATAGTTTTGTTGTTCTCTGTCCAAATTTGCCTATCAACATCTATAAGCACAAAGCATAATAGACATAAAAAATCTGTTTATGCCATCATAAAATATTATATTGACAATTTTCTCATCATAATATTGTTTCTATCGAATTTATTCTCATTGTAACAAGTTCTTATCACACATACATTGGGAGAAGAGAGAACACAACAATTTGACCCATTTACAATCTGATTTGGGTTTTAATTTCCTATTTCATATCTACACCTGTAATTCCCCCATTTCCTCAATTCTCTTTTGAGACCTCATAGATTAGTATTCTTACCTTTTCCTCCTGTGTTTGCATTATTCTCGCAGTCTCCCTTGTCAACACCTTAATCAATTCCCTCTTCTGCTATACAGACCTTCCCTGGCTTATAGTAATTTCAATTACAGGCATATTTATCATTTATTTTAAAATTATTTGTTATTACATTATTCCAAATTGCTTTTCTACGAGGGGTTTGCAAGAAACACGCCACATTCTAACTACATTGAAGAATGGTCTTTTGATTTGACTCAATAGCATAGCACCATGTTGTTTTAGAATATATGTATTCAATAGACAAAATAAAATAAATGGCATAAAATTATTGGAGGTCGTTTCAAAACATATCAATTAAAAATAACGTATAAATTAAGTCGTTATGCTTAAAATTTATTCTTTACATTAGTAAAGTCACCTAATTATCTATGTGTTTATTGTTATTAAAGATAATGAGCAAAAATCAAAAAGAACAAGAATGCGCCTTAGCAAATGCAATGACAATGGATAAGAAAGTAAAGACTCCAATTCTTATTGCTGTGGATAGTTTTGATTATGACAAACGGCATTAGGATAATGACTTTAGGACGGTTGGTCATTAGAATCGTTGTCGGAGTCAATGTTCATAATTAATTGGTGGCAAAAGCTGATCTTCCTACAACAAACTCGGGGTTACTTTATGATGATTGGCTTACCACTTGAAATGGCTATCTTGATAGGATTACTAGAGGTTATTGGAGGCGTTCTATTGATTGTTGGATTATTGACTAAGTTACGACCATTTTGTTTGTCATTGGGATAATTGGAGCGTTTATTTTCAAAAGCGTTTCTAATGCAATTGTCCTTCCCAAGGGCTATGAATTTGGCTTGTTGTCTATACCAATACTCTTG
Source organism: Nitrososphaeraceae archaeon (assembly GCA_016782225.1). GTDB lineage: Archaea > Thermoproteota > Nitrososphaeria > Nitrososphaerales > Nitrososphaeraceae > Nitrosocosmicus. The sequence continues at coordinate 19,718 of JADDOW010000091.1, read as the reverse complement.
ATCGGCATTTCATATCTTTCGTTCTTACAGGACCTGGTAGGTTATCAATAGAATGGAATATCTTAAAGCGCGAATTAATACCGCACGGAATGAAAATGATATCAAGATTAGGTCCACAATGATAATTTCATTCCAAATTTTTCATTCACATGTGTTTGGAAATGATAACACATTTTTTATTACTTAGATTAGTAAAGCATGTTTGAGGTTAAATACAACGTAGTGGTGGTTATTTACCCAGTAAAATAGAAACTTTCTTTTTAATTATTGATTTTGGTTTGTAGCCGTAAGACTTTGAGCCTTGTCTTTGACTTTGAAGGAAATGTATATCTGACGTTTAGAGATGGGGCATCTCTGAAGAAGAACGTATGTATATACATTATGATTAATTTATTTTTAGAAGCAGCAGAGCGTTTTTTCTCATATCTGCATAAAATCAACTTTTTCTAAATGGAATTAATTGTCTTTGCATTGGATCAATCTTATTATGGAAACGTAGATCACAAGTATGAATGGCCTGCAAACGGCCTATATGTCTGAGAGCATATTTATTATTCATTTTGAATAAATAACATACACATTTAACATGAGCATTTTGGTATCTAGAGATACAAAGTATTGTCCTGAAATGATACCCATCTTAAATAGAGTTTCTGCAACCATTTACATCAAGGCAAATACCTCAAAAATTAAAAAAGTTAAAGCAAGGTTATAGGACCATTTAGTCACCGATGCCTCCATAATGGTAACAGATATCTTATTTGCTCTTTTAGTTTAATATAACGCAAGTGACTACCAAAATAATTTTATTGATTGGATGGTGGTGACATTACATCGGATATTTTTGTAATTCTATCTTCTGGCTGGTATCTATTTACTATCTCTGATAATGGTATTCTTTTTCCGCCTACTACCTTTAGGTCTATATCAATCCTGTTATCCTCTCGAATGTCAATTATATTATAGGTATCCTCAAATACCCCCCTATATCTCCATGAGCTTACTGTTCCAGCATATGCAATTTTCATGGTTCCTAAATCCCATATCCATGGCCTATGTTTATGACCACATACAACAAGATCCACATTATTTTCAAGGCAAGTTCTTAAAACATCGCCAGCATTAGAGATACCTACGACATTTGTATATCCAGTGTCTGGTATGGCTATTAGATGGTGATGCATTGCTACAATTTTCTTTATTTGTTTATCGCTATTATTAGCATGGTGGCCAACATCATCATATTTCTTTAAAATTTTATCCAGCCACAAATTCTGCCTGTGCCCTACTTCACCTTCATCTCGATCTGGCCTTGCAGTTCCAACAGTGGCTACTACCACCTTTTTGCTCTTGTTTTTGTCTTGGTTAAATTCATAAATGTTAGAGTTGTTAGAATTGGGCGTTGGAAAGAACTTTTTAAATAGAAGATAACCTGTGTGGCGAAAGTCATGGTTACCAGGAAATACAATAATATTCTCGCACTTTAGCTTGTCTAGCTCTTTTCTTGCGTGCTCGAACTGAAAAATGATGCCCTCATCAGTTAAGTCTCCTGACACTATGATAACATCAGGCTTCAATTCATTATTGACCTCATCAACCATTGTATCAAAGGCGTCTTGCTTGAATAGACCCCCTATATGCAAATCAGATATTTGAACAATTCTCATGTGTTATATTATACCGCTAATGTTATATTATACCACCATTAGCATGATTCTTCATAATCATATTTGAAAAATTGTTCATCTGTTCGTTGTTTCTCTAAAGGGTTTTGGTGTGGTGCCTTAAGTTGTGGTGGTGGTGGTGATGATGCCAGTCTCCTATTTGCGATTATCCCCAAAATCCATATCTCAAAAAAATACACTGTTATGATGTCATGACATATTGTTTACGATTAGATATAACTAACTAACTAACTAACTAACTGTCCGCACCATTATAATCACCATTGTGGAGGTTTTATGCGGTTGTTATTAGCATAAATTTCACCTCCTGTCAAATATTTAATTTGTATGGCGGCCAAAGCCATAGCACATTTAATGATTATTGTGGTTATAAAAAAAGGATTATGCGCAGCAAAAGAAAGGCCTGAAGGTAGAAAATGGATTAACAAACCAAACAGCATTTTGATTGCTTTAAAAGATGCCTAACATTCTAGAACCTATTAAAAGAATAGAACAAGCACTACAACAATAAGACACTGTGGACCTTTTTCAATAAGCCACATTTGTAAAAGATAATGGAAAAAAGAAAAGAGGCTATTTATGCGTTGGTGTTGTTTTTTTTTTGATGGTCTTGGTTTTTTTATTGACATATTCTGCAACTGTTGTGTAAGTCTCATCAGGTCAGAGTCAAGCCCAGACGCAAACTCCTGTGGTGCATCTGGAAGCTTTTTGGTACCTCGTGGCCCTCTGGGAATCCCTCTATCACCTCAAGTGTCCCCCCATCGTCAAACGGTGAGTCGCCCTTAAAGATTCTGTCAATCGTTGATGTCTCGCCGTTGTTTGTGAATGTCCACATCTTGTTGTGCAGGTTTTTGCTCTCAAGCTCATTTACCTCGGGCATGTTTGACGTGTCAAACCTGGGTATGGGGAGGGCCTTGCCCCATTTGACACCCATTGTCTCAAGTGCCTTTGCAAACACCTTTTCATGTGACAGGTCCCGCACAATCAGGTATGACACTGTTGACCTGTAGGCCTTGTCGCTGCTCATCTGATACAGCCTGCATTTTTGCAGCCTGCCTGTTGCCTCCAGCATGAGGTTGTAAATCATGTTCAGGACAAGGTTGCCGCTGTCATAGACATAGGAGGCAGACCATGGGTTGCCGGCGGCGTCAACCGGTCTTGCGCTCTGCCCGGCAACCAAAAAGTGGTGTATGTTTTGGGGAGTCAAGGGCGACAGACAACGGCAACCCGTCACCTGTCTGCAGTGGGGGATGGGAAGCGTAATATTGGATAACGTTTATTGTGTTTGTGATCTGCTCAACAGGCCCCCTTCCTCTCCGAGGCCATGCTCCTCAGCAGATCCTGGTATGGCTTTGCGTCTCCCCTAAAGTTCATGTTTTGGATAAAATACTGCATAATGGTTCGCATTTCGCCAAACTGGCCGCCAAGCCCCTCCTGCAGTGCCTGCGAAGCCTTTGGGTTTGGGCTGTCAGCTGGTGGGATTGGGTGTGGAACCCTATTTTATTGATAATAACATATATGACAACAGTTACAAAACATAGTGTTTATCTATGGTGATAATAGGACATATCGGACTCATGGAAAGGCTTTTACCAATGTTTAGATTTATTATGTTAGCAAAATAAAAATAATTTGAAAACCAAATACATGTAATTGTTGTTGATCCTTGGCCTGGCAGCATAAAGTAATCTGCCTAATGTTATCAGGAGTTGCAAAACCGCATCTTTGAAACTTTAATTATATTAAAAGGTAAATTAAACATCGGTACATATTTGCTATAGGTGAGAATTGACATCTGAAAAAAGGTAAATGGTTTGTTGCAGGGGGGTCTGTCATGCTCTTTGTTTTACTCCTAATCGCCATATTATACTATAGCACCATTTTGGTTCCAAAGCCTCAAATTGTTTCCTCTGGGATGGATAAGTTTGGGGTAGTTCAAATCTACCCCACCAAAGAAGGCGGAAGAGAATGGTTCATCAATATGGGAAATCCCAAAGAGGATCCAAAATTTTCTATAACCAATGACATTCCAATAGTAAATAATGATGACGGCTCATGGTTTATCAACAACTCAATCATAAGAATGAATGTCCTATCTCTCCCAGGGGATACACAATGGAAGAATATAGAGATGACAGGGTATGTAAAAGTACGACCCAATACAAATGGAACATCATCACCCACAGACAACGATCAGGAATCCGAGCAAAACAGTGAGGATAGCGATGAGGTAATAGACATTGACTGGCGTGCAAGAGGTGGGAGACACAATGACAACATTCCTTGCGAGGGTACAGCTTTGAGCGGTGCCATATACAGCGATGGGAAAGTTGATTGGAAAAAAGAAATATGGCATACAGGCGGTTACACCGATGCGAAAGGCACAAGCCAAGCTACAGACTCAATTAACGATAGATGGATTGGTTGGAAAGTCGTAATGTACAATATAGAAAATGATCAAGCGGTAAAAATGGAATCCTATTTGGATGATGAAAATAACAACAAATGGAGAAAAGTGACTGAAATAACAGATGATGGCAACTGGTTCGCCAACTCATCAGATGACAAATTCTATAGTGCTGGTTGCGATAGATCGAAAAACCACATAATAACGAACTCAGGCCCGATAGCGACATTTAGGTCAGATAATGTTGCATTGAGCTTTAAGAACCTCAGTATAAGGGAAATTCAGCCCCCTGGCTAGAAAAAAGGTGATTTACACAATTATTCCCATTTTGGGCAATTGTGCTTAGTAAGAAATACAACATAAACATGGTATTAACGGTAATCAATCACAATAGAGGCCGGAACCACACAAAACATTTGGGGCAGTGACAAACTCAAATGGCGCAATAAATCAAGAATCTCTAACAATCAATCGAACCTCCCCCACAATTAATGATTAGGAGTAGGAATACGCGCGTCCTTATGCTATCATGAGTATGTATTTTGGACAAGTAACTTATTACCATCTTTTGTTTTTTTCCCTGCGTGTTTTTACAGCATGACAGTTTGGGCATAATGCTTGGCAATTACTTTCCCTATTGTCGGACCTATCCCCATTCTTATGATCATAGTCAACCACATTCAGCAGTATTTTACAATGGGCGCATTTATGGTCTTGTTTTCTTAGGACGGCCTGTTGGACAGACTGCGAAAAACCTTTTCTCTCCCTGGATTTTTTTTTGCCCTTTTTGATCCTTATTGCAATTGCTACTAGAACAATTAAAAACAGTATTGTGATGCCAAATACTGCGGGTGGGGTTTCAAAGATGGAGAGAAATACGGAAACTTCATCATCAGTTTTTGGTGTTGGTGATGAAAAACTACTATTGGAGAGGGGCAATTCAAGACCATAGTCATCATTAACGGTTGGGTCATAGCAATCACCATAGCCATCATTGTAGCCTTCCATGAACTCATCAGAATGAAAAGAGGGCCCCTTTTCGGGTTGGTTTATGTACTGTCTTGCGGGATTAGGTATATCAGCATCATCACATCCATGATCATATCCGGAATCATAGGAACTTTGAGCGTAACTTTGTCCAAATAAAGCAAAAAGCAAAAAGCAAAAAGCAAAAAAAACAGCAAGTGACATTTTTCTCCTTTATTGCAAAACAGTGATAGGTGTTATAACATTAACTTTGGTAGAAAGGTGACAGATTCTACAATCACCGCTTTCAAATTTGGCGGTTTTGGATTATTATTGTTATTTCGTTGCCCCTTATCTTAGGGCATACCTAATCATCAACAGTATAATTTAGGAATTGAAAAGCTGTTTAGTCCACTTTTGCAAACAGGACATTTTTTGTAGTGATTCAGTTGTTTGTCTGATGCAGAATGAAATGTTGATGCGGTCCAATAACAATTTTCGCATATCAAGAAATACTCTGGTGGTTGTGTCAAATGGTGTCTGGGATAATCAAGGTTGCGAGTAACCCCATTTGCGACATACTTTTCCTTTTTCCTTCCATATGTTTGTAGGTTATTTGTGTTCAACTGAAATATTAAACAAATAGTATTATAAAAATAAAGCTCATTTATGGATAAAGACTATATTATATTCATAAAACCAAAAAATAATGATACAAACATGTTTAATTGTATGATCTGTCATGGTGACCTGTTAAATATCGCCATAATCCTAAAGACAATTGCGCCCACATGAAAAAGGATGAATTAACATAACCAAATCGCCAAAATGCCCCCCCCCTTCAAATGAGTTGGCAGTGCCCAACTAAACACCAATTTCATTTTAAATTTGCTCAGAAAGGGAGATAATATGACATTAAATCCACAGATAGGCAGATTATTAGTAATTTGTTTTGCACTGATTAAAATTTTAAAACCTGCAAAATGATGTAGAAAGGGGGGTATAAGCATCAAAAACGATATCCATCTGTTGAAGTAAGTTTTTGCCATTTTATGCACACATGTCAGATGTAAAATTAGAGAAATGGCATATTCCTTTTTTTCTGAAAGTTTATAGCTTTGATATTGAGTGGTATTCTCAAGGTTGTAGTGCCAGTAGTCTCCCATCCCCACGTATGTTATCACCATACTACTTCTGCATTTTAGAAAAAACATTATTATCACAGCATGTGTGGAGGCAAAAAAACCAAAACACATGTTACACATACAAAAACATCCTACGATTTAGTCACCACAGTAACATATGGTCATGTTCGTAAGTTGTTGATTTGGGTAAAGAGATCACATCATCCCGTTTCTTGTGTCCAAGAGAAATGCAGCATTTAAGACCCCAGTCACTGCTTTTTTGTTGCTGTTTAGGTCTCATGTTTATTGAAGGGTCTTACGCCTAAAGAGCCATGTCGCCACTGGCATGGCCACAATGATGATACCAGTACACCAGGCGAATGCAAGCCATCCCGAATTGCCGATTGGCGTTCCTACAAGCCAACCTCGAATTGCCTCAATGACATGCGTAAGTGGTTGGTTTTCAGCAAAGAATCGCAGTGCATCTGGCATGGTCTCAGTTGGGACAAAGGCGCCACTGACAAATGTCAATGGAAAAATGACGATAAAACCAGTCCATTGTGCTGCTTCAATGCTTTTTACAAGCAGACCCATGATAGCTGATATCCAAGAGATTGCAAGAGAAAAAAGGATTGCGAGTCCGAATACCAAAACCCAATCTGTTGGCCCTGCAACCGGTTGGAAACCTACGAGAAAACTGACACCAATTACAATCAGGCCAGATACTATATTTCTTACCAAGTCCGCTGCAACATGACCAACGATGAGAGCCGATCTAGCGATTGGAAGTGAACGAAACCGGTTAACAATACCTCGTTGCAGATCAACTGCCAAGTTCATTGTCGTGTAGTTTGCCCCAAAGGCTAACATTTGGACAAAGATGCCGGCTACAAGGTAGTTTACATAGCTTATGTTTCCAGTGTCTATCGCACCACCAAATACATAACGAAACAGAAGGAAAAACATCATTGGAAATAGCGCGACAGAGAAGAGCTGGTCAAGGTTTCTAGTGATATGCTTGACGCTCCGTTTGGTAAGCGTCCACGAATCACTCAGTGTCCAAAAGAACTTTGAGTGCTTTTCTGTCTGTTTGTCCGTAGTGAAGGAAGAAGGTTTTTCCATTACTTTTTAACCCTCTTGCTGCGCCTTTGTTTCACCTTTTGATTGTTCTGTCGTATGGCCTGTAAGAGTGAGAAAAACATCGTCAAGTGTTGGGCTCCGAAAAGAAACACTTTCAACGTTGATTCCGGCTTCATCCAAATTGCTTAAAACCTGTTTTAGTTGGTGCACACCACCTTTTGTTACAACACTTAGGGTCCTCCTTTTGCTATCAACGTGAAGGCCATCTTCATCAACCACCTTTTTTGCTTCGTCAAAGTTGCTGGCCTCTGATACCGTTATCTCCAAGCGTTCTGACCCTATTCGCTGCTTCAATTCGTCAGCTGTACCTTCGGCAATAATTTTGCCGCCATTAATAACAACAATCCTGTCCGCCAGGTTGTCGGCCTCATCCATGTCCTGTGTGGTAAGTAGTATGGTTGTACCGGAGGAGACCAATTGCTTGATGATATTCCACATAATTAGGCGACTCCTAGGATCAAGACCAGTTGTGGGCTCATCCAGAAAAATAATGGGAGGAGAAGCAATCAAACTGACAGCAAGGTCCAGTCGGCGCCGCATCCCACCAGAATAAGTCTTTACCGCACGGTTAGATGCTTCCACCAAGTCAAACAACTCAAGTAACTCCCTCGTTCTGCGTTTTATATCCCGATGGCTGAGACGGTATAGGCGGCCAATCATATGGAGGTTTTCGGTGCCTGTCAAATATTCATCCAACGCCGCATACTGGCCTGTCAAACCAATTAGACTCCGCACCCTGTTCGCTTCCTTGACTACGTCAAGGCCATTGATTAACGCCTTTCCACCGTCTGGCAAAAGAAGCGTGCCAAGTATATGAACAGTGGTTGTTTTTCCAGCACCGTTTGGCCCAAGTAATGCAAGGACGGTACCCTGCTTGACAACAAAGTCGATGCCGTCAAGCACTTTAAGGCGTTTGAATGACTTTATCAATCCCTTCACTACAATAGCATTTCCTGCAGGAGCTTGATTTTCAATTAATCTATTATGATGCACCATACCTTGTTTGCCTGTTCCATGAGTGGACAAAAGACTAATCCCAAAGTCCGCAGAAACCACTCATAAACGTATTGGATAATGAGAAGCCATCTTTAGAGTTAAAGTTTTATTTTAGTAAAGTGGTTTTAAAAAACAAATGAAAAGAAAATAAAACCGAGTCGGATTCCTCCAAATATTCTATTGGCAATAGGAAGGCTGTTCAACACAGATCAGGTGCTGAGTGCCAAATATTGGTTGGCTTCCAAAATGGTTATCTATTACAGATCCATTCAATTTTATACTAATTGCATGGTCACCCAAAATATTAATTTGCGTTGGAACATTGTTTACTGGATCCTCTCTCATAGTTACAGTTGATGTGCCGTTATACATTGTGGAGTTAATGGTGTTGTCTATAGCTGGTTGCCCGGCTAATTTAAAATCACAAATCGAATGATCATGATTTGCAGTACCGTCAACTTTTACCATGTAAAATGTAGAATTGAACGAAGGTGACGCTGTGGTTGAATTGATGTTAGAAAGATTGAATACGCCGCCCAGTATCCTCGATGGATCGACCGAGGTGCCATTATTTGTGTTGCTAGTAATGGAGCCACTTATTGTGTCATCAGTAGGATTGGTCAGATTCTTTGAATATGCTGTATGAAGAGAACCAAAAGGAATCACTAATGAAGATAATAACACTATTGCAAGTATAGGCAGTAGTTTGTGGAATCGATTGTTCATCAATAACAGTTTAAGGCCATCTTATATACGCAATGCCCATTTTGTTGTTCTGCTCAAAAAATATAAAGATACTGGCAATGGATGTTCATATAGTGGAATTATGTTATGGCTTTATCAGCACAATTCTCTTTTTGAGGTCAAACTTGATCCTATGGCGTTTATAGACAAAAAGTAAGGATCAACTTACAAATGACTGATCCTAGCCAACGTTTCTGTTGGCTTATCGCCAAAAGCAAAACCGCATGTCAACACCATAAAAACAGGAAAAGAGCGGGTTGCTAACCCAACCCACCAAATGCATGCACAGTCCATTTAGTTCAAATGGTGATATAACAGACATTTCAACAAAAGCACATCTAAAAACAATGAAATTTGCAGCACATCACACATATCAATAGCCACATAAATCCACGGATACTTCTTTCAGGCTTTCCATTTCAAAAACCCCTTTGCTGGCCTTCAACGACGATTTTACTCTTTGTTTTGGGTTAAAGTCACTATTCAAAGATTTACGGGATCCAAATTCCTAATTCAGATCAGGTTAGAAAAGCTAGAGAGAGAAAAAGAGGGAAGGACGGGATTTAGCAGAGAGGAGAGGCCCAATCCATCAACAAGGTTTTCCCAATGCCAGTTCATTATGACCCCCTGTGCAACAACAGGATTAATTTTACAGAAAATTGACCTGTTCTCTTTTTCTGATATAGGTAATTTAAATTCATAAATCTAAAATATTATCATAATGATTGAAAATGGTTCTAGGCATCAATCTTCTAAAGTTAGCAATAATACCAACTGGTACTTTTCTATATATTTTAATGTTTACACCCGGTGCAATGCAAGTTCAGGCTGTAACGCCTTTTGACTTGGACTATGACCATGAATGTCCAGATGCAAAATTATCCGACTCATCAGATAAATATACCAGCCAGCCACAAAATGACCAATACCCCCACAGTTTGGAGTTTATGGATGAGTATAATACTGGATTTGATGCATGCTCTGATCAAGATAACGGGGGATATGGCAACTCTGAAAGCCAGTCAATTAGACAACCCCAATTCTCCAACCAAAACGGCGGATAATGTGTGTTTGATGGAAGCCTAGGCGGCTTTTGTATCAGAGTCACATCCCCCAGCCAAAAAAGTAAAAATAACAAAGTAAGGATTAGGCACGCAATTACATATTATTAGCATTATTATTAAATCCCTATACAGATGCTATTTGTAGTTATGATAAGCACTAACTAAAATCTATAACAAATTATCAAATATTTCAGCCAAATTGCAAGTGAATATGGTAATATACATGGTTTTGATATGTCCAATGCCTTATGAAAAAATCTGCATTTAAGGAAACCAATAAAACAAATAGTAATAATAAATAGTATTGCAAAGAGTATCAAAAGAGATGAGGATGAAAAGTTCTGTGTTTAGAAAACTTTCATATCAAAATTGGCTATTGCCCCATTTATGTACAGCAACTTGATTTGCACGTTTTTGAGATCATCAACTAAATTCAACAATTTCAACCCAGTTTGGCTCTTTACCTGACTCATATCTATTTAAGAGTTTTAATTCACCAGTTTCATGGTTGATTGCATGTACAGATACATGACCCGATTCCTGTCCTGCTACAATTACAAAATTACCCCTAGGATCAATGTTAATACCACGAGGGATCTTTTCAGTATCATAACTTTCAATGTATGTCAGGTTACCTGAGTGACGGTCAACAGCAAATGCAGTAATTGTACTGCTATCTCTTACACTCACGTATAGCCATTTGCCATCAGGTGTAATGTGAATGTCTGCAACCCCAGCAGTAGTAACTTCCCCATCCCCCATTTTTGGCGCGCCATTTCCAGCTGCAGGAGTTGGTGGTTCAAGGCTTATGTTTGAAGGTATTGCTGAAATTCTCTGGGTTTCAGTTAAAATCCCCGTCTTGTTATCCATCTTGTAAGAATAAACCACACCATCCATTTCGTTCGATAGATAAACAAACCCGCTATTTGGTGAGAAGTCAAAATGCCTTGGTCCAGAACCATCTTTAGTGTACACAGCAGATGGATCATTTGGTGTGAGAACCCCAGTGGATTGATTAAACAAAAATTGTTTTACCTGTGCATTTCCCAAATGAGGCACATACACAAATTGATTTGATGGATCAGCTAGAATTGAATGGGGATTTGGACCTGTGGGAATTACCTGAACAGGTTCCGATTGAACAAACCCATCAGGGCCTATCGGATTCACAGCAATTTTTGCATCATTGTCTTTGTTTGATACTGAAAAAAGAAAACGGCCCGTTTGGTCTACTGAGATGTATACCATGTTATCTGGTAATGGTTCTTTGGAAATCTGAGTCAGGTTACCTGTCTCTGAATCAATCAAATAAGTAATCACCGAAAAAGGCTCTGAACGAACGGAGGCATAAAGGAATCGGTGATCTGGACTCAATGCCATGTGCTTTACATTTGGCCCGGCAGGTACCTTTTCCACCATCTTCAAATCACCAGTTTCAGGATTTAACCTCATGACTGCAATATTAGCATCTTCACCATTAGATACATACACAAATGTTCCTTCTGAATAGGATTGACTTGCCCCCATGGATAAAATTGTAATCACTAGCAGGGCCACAAAGACTGGAATCCCAAAATCGAACCTGGTTTTTTTTTCCGTCATTTATAAATCGTATTGGTATCCATGACCAGCATAAATAGATTTCCTGGTTAAGCCAACAAAAAGTTCCAAATGGATGTATCAAAATCGGATGGATTTCATTTCACAGGGTGGATGAGAACCGATTCTAACTTGCTTATGCATAATTAAACTTCGGATTCATCATAGTGGCCTTAAATCTAGACACCTACCGATATTTTCATCCACATAACAGCACATTTCAAGAAAAACTAGATGTAAATGAGGTCAAATTCAAGCACTGTTGACACTCGCTCGGGTCGTTTGCATGGCCTACTCCTGAATTTACAGTTTAAATGTCAAACACAATTTGATAACACATAGTGCTTTTCGAAAGCATTATTTGATAGAGGAACAGCATCTTTTATAGCTTATCCATGTCTTGAGTTATTTTTAGTTGTTGTGTTGGTACTATATGCTTTTTAAATAAATTATTTCAAACAGGCTTTTGTCAAGCCAACCCTAACAGATTCCTCTCTAAAATCAGAGTTGCTTGCCTGAGGGCTTTTGCATTAGGATAAGGCAGTCAATTGACGCATTAATTTACCCTGACAAAATAGTTTGATCCCCATCAGAATGATTTTCTTTATATTGCCTGTCCGAATCCTGGTTTGCAAAGAACTCTATTGAGCATACTTTACATCTATATGGGCGCTCCTCCGACTGGTCCTACATATAATACACTAGGCATATAGCAATAAAAGAAACTCCATATTACAAATCCGATAGATAACACGTCCCTTTAGAACTATAATAATGGTAAATTTCACTGAGAGAGTCTTCTACAGTGTTACTATACTTCCCCCATTGATATTCTCAACCATGACTTTTTCTTTTGTTTATGGTCAAAATCAATCTAACCAAAATGCACCAGATATCAATGCAGGATTGGCAATTGATAGCATTCAATGTGACTTGGTAGAGCATTTTAATTTTCACATTCATTCAACACTTGAAATAAAAATAGAAGATAAGCCCATTGTGATTCCAGGTGGTATCGAGATCATGCCAGAAAAATGCATTTATTGGCTCCATACTCATGATGATACGGGAGCAATACACATAGAATCACCCATAGAGCAGACCTTTACTTTAGGGCAATCCTTAAGGATATGGAAAGCATTTGAAAAATCACCGGTAATTCAAGACATAACAAATAACAAACTAAATGTTACAAATGTTGTTGATGCTAACGGTAAGCAAATTGATGGTGGTATAACTGACTATAGAGATATAGAGCTAAAGGATAATGCAACCATATCTATCAACTTTTCACGATAATTGTGATAGGGATGTTTTTTAATGATAGGACAATAAATAAAGTACAATTTACATCAATTTACAATATAGCCGATTATTTTACTTTATAAAACTCAACGAGGGACTTCTATATATAAAAAATTATTCCGCCCCTCCCCCATCTCCCAAAGATAATCCTGCATCCACTTTGGCCACATCGAATTTTATGCCATCAGCTATCTCATTGGAAACAGATACTTTTGAGTTAGGGAAAACAACAACAAAATAACAAAATAAACGGCTGTCTATATCTTATACAATTCCCCTTTTCTTTCCTTGGTCTATCCAACAATGATTTTGCATTTGACGAAAGTGTTAGTTAAAGCCTTGCCCCTTTTTCTCTTTTTTGGAAAGATCACTATAATGATTTGTGATTACAGCTACTCCACCCACCCACCCACCCCGCGCTGCCACCCGTCCTTCAATTTTTACCTACTAGAGTGTAGTAAATCTAAAAAGTATACCTAATTAAGGATTCAATAAAATGAAAGACCGTTATCTTCTATGGACCAATATTTTTTTACATTTACTAAATATGAAATCAGGTTCTTCTATGGATATTAAGTAGTTATCATTATCGCAGTTGTTGGGCTTGTTTCAAATAGTACCCGTTCAGGATCAATCATATCCCCTGCTATTTCACGAGGTGGACTTGATAGCATCTTGGCATATACTGATAATTTATCGGCCACCTTGAATATCATATCCAAAAACCAAATCAGGACTTGTTTGTATTGGATAGAATATCACCAAAAGTTATTCTGCCGTATATTATCACAGCATGTGTGGAGGCAAAAAAAACCAAACGCGCATGCTATAATCCACAAAAAAAACATTATACGAATGTTAGGGCTGCAAACTCTTTGTTTTGAATTTGGGGCTTACAGGGGTTTGGACTTTAGCCGCAGCAACAGGTAACCTGGAAGTATCATAAGCAGATTTATTAATTTACTAAAGATAATAAACCAAATGAGCAACAAGGATATTGCCTATGATAATGATGATGCTAACTATAAAAAGATAAAATTCCATATTCCATTGCTTTCTAATGTCAGCGCTACAAGTACTACTACTAACACTGAGAATGATGATTATGGTTATTTACAAGGAGATTTATCTATCCCCTATTCGTCAACAGCAGCAGATCTCAAATCTCTTGTAATATTTGCTCATGGTAGCAGTAGCAGCAGAAAAAGCATCAGAAACAGGTATGTATCCCACATATTAAACAATAACGGATTTGCAACCTTGCTTACAGATTTACTGACAACAAATGAAGTAAACTCCGATATTGAAAATCAAAAAATTATGGACAAAGACAGAGAAAAGTATTATGGCGCATTAAACAAATATAACATTCACCTTCTATCAGGCAGGTTAACCACCATAACTAATTGGGTAATAGAAAACATCTCCGAAGTCAAGGGTTTGCCAATAGGCTATTTTGGAAGAAGCACTGGAGTAGCCGCAGCCATAGAATCAGCAGTAGCTAATGATATGTCCAATCTTAATTCCCCTTCTCATAGAATATATGCCATTGTCTCCAGGGGTGGAAGACCTGATTTGGCTGGTTCAGATGCCCTAAAAAACCTCAAATCCTCAACTCTGTTGATAGTTGGAGAAAAGGATTCCAAAGAGATAATCGATTTGAACAGACAAGCGCTACAACAGCTAACAAACTCAAAATCCAAAGACTTTATGATTATACCCGAGGCAAGCCATCTATTTGACAATAATGAAGGCACGATTGAAGAAGTTGCCAAAATAACATCAGAATGGTTTTCTAAAAACATTGTCCATAAATGACCAATGACTCTAAACGTTACCTAGCTAAATCATAGTCGCAGTATCCCCATTATCAACATGTACTTGCTACTGCCACCATCATCCTGTCCAAAGACATTTTTATTCAAGTCCATATTTTTACCGTTATTCCCTAATGCTTGGGGTATGGGCTTATTTGGTGTGGGGAATATACAATCTAAAATACGCTTTTCCATATCTAAATCAAACAAAACCTGATGTGAGATCATAAAATGAAATTGCACTCTTTCTTCCCCCACCCTTTTTCCGCTCATAGGGTAAGAAAGATTATGCGATACATCTTCTGATGATAATGTCCTTGACTAGGCATATATGGTAATGGCAATACAACACAATAATCCACCAAAATTAAAACAAAAAAAGTGATTTGAGATCTATAATCTTCTAAAAAAAAGGTGTGGTGATTATCGTTTCCTTATATTGCCATTTTGTTAGGCCCCATCATAACAAGAATTTTAGTCAACAGCAATCCAGCTATAAATCCACCAACATGAGCAGTAAACGCTATGGGGATTGATGATACTGATCCCAGAAATGCAAATACTATTTGAAATACGAGCCAGTAGTATGCCGGCCTGTTGCCAAGGGCTGCAGACATTCCCAACATGCCAGAAACTGCTCCAGATGCTCCAACTAGTACCACTTGACCATTGTTTAAGAGATAAGACGCAATTATGCCGTGAAAGAATGCTGCAAACATTCCGGACATAAAATACACAGAAAGGTACCTCGGTATTCCAATGGCTTTTTCAGCAAACCCACCAATATATGCAAGAGCAGCAAGATTAAAAGCAATGTGAGCTATATTAGCATGGATAAACATAGAGGAGAACATTCGCACTAATGAAGATAGAAAACCATTATCGCCATATTGTTGATTGACAAAGTCGGTTAAGCCTTCTGCGTTAAACAAAGAATTAGGGATGAATCCATAGTTGCGAATAATTTGAGATTGTGAATCAGTTAGAAACCCCATTGCAAAAATAGCAGCGTTAATTGCAATCAGGGATACGGTAGCTAAGGGAATTTTTGACAACACTGCCACTATAATGCAGCATGTTAGTTATACAATATAACTCAATAATTATATCCCTTAGACATCATTTGCCTAATCAAAATTCGAATCTTTGAAGATAATCATATATTACATATAACTTGACGGTATCACAGCATTTGTGGAGGCAAAAAAAAACCAATACACGTGTTATTGTCTACAAAAAACACTATTTGAAAAACAGTTTCTTACTAGGTTAATCAAATATTAAAATTGAGCAGACATCGCAAGGTCTTTTGAGGGCAGATTAACCGGATACAAATGAATGCTACACCGTTATAAGCCATATTTTAAATAAAGTACCATATATGGTAGATAAAAAAAACAATAAACATATAACAACCGAACTAAGCCCGAAAATTTCACCAATTGGCCTTCTTATGGCAATTGTAATAAAGTGAAGCGGTATTTTTCCAACACCTAAAAAACCAACAGTCAGGACCTTATTGTTAGGAGCATTGGGTGGATTGGCTGCAAGTGGTGCCATGTACCCTTTCCTTTTTCTTACAACTAGCATGATGGGGATACCACTGGACGACCTGTCCATAGCCAGGGGCATGGCAATAAGCGACATAGACAGCAATAACTATTTTAACCTCGCCCTGGGCATTGGAATGCACTTACTTACCGGTGTCATTGCAGGTGGGATTTTTGCGTTAGCGGTAAGCGCGATTAGTCGATTTAAAATCACAGGTTTTGGGAAAGGGATTGCCGAGGGAGTTATTTTTTCGACAGTGGTATTCATGGTGCTGTATGTCCCGACAACCATATACATGGTGCAGCCAAATCTCTCCGAGATCATGCATCAAGTCAATCCCCAACGTGATGGCCAGCAAAACCAGCAAGTGGTTGAAAACAACCTTTTTCCGCTATATGGCTTTGGATTTGTTGCGCATGTGGTATTTGGAGTCGCCTTGGGGTATTTGGTGTCCCTGGGGGTGTTGAGGAGCCACACAAAAACAAAGGGATAATTTTGGAGGATTGGGTGTTTCGCATTCGGGTTCAATTGGATCCGCAATGTTTTTGAGATGGACCCAATTGACCTTCCCCGGTCGCCCATATGTTTTAAAAGATGGCTTAGTTCTGAAGGTTTCCGTGCATAATGAATTTCAGAGTCAACCAACAAAAAGATGTTTCCAAATTCATGCGATTCCTAAAACCCATAGTCACCTGTTCAAAGGATCATGTTTTAGTTTTTTGGAGTCGACAGGCTTTGGCTGCAATCGGTATCTAACCCAGGTGATTAATCCGGAAACGTTGGTTAGTTTCTGAAACTCCCACCATGAAAAGTTGAAAAGATAATTTGAAATGTTATGTCATATCACTAAATTAACTTGGGCTTATTTATTCATTTGATAACATTATCACTAATATGTAATGCCTTGTCTTGGGGTTTTTGCCATATGGTTTATTATTTGCATTAGTAAAGGACTATAAAATGGGTTCAGTGGACTACTGTGAAACCCCATACGAATCCATTAAAATATGCATGTATTGCACATTAAGTGGAAGTCAACACACCAATTTGTATTTTTCAAGGCTACCACCATATCTAACTGTTCCCTTAGTTCCAGATTAATCTGTCATTCTCCCTCTTGGCAAAGATATTTGACATTACATAACGTTATTTATGGCTGCAGCAAATTTATGCGAGAAGTATGTCGCGAAAACAGATGAATGGCAATTCACTTAAAACTATGCAGATGCCGCAGTCAATCTCCTCGATCTTTCGTTTTTTATCGATATTAGGCTGGTGTATATCAGGGCAAATTGCAACACATATCCCCCAATAACCAGGATAACTGCATTTAGTGGCTTGGAGAAGGTCATCATCAGGTTGACATGCGGCGGAGCAAGGCTATTGCCAACAATAATCAAGGTAGCCAATGGAATGCATGCATACAGAGCTTTACTGTATCCTTTCCATATCAAGGCAAATAGTGTAACATATGATAATTCCAAAATAATTGCCCTGTCAATAAATTTGGGGTTCCCAAATGGGATTGCAATTAAACCTACCGTAGCAATAGAGAACAAAACAATCAGCGTAGCACGATAATAGAATTCCATTTGCTTGGTTATTAATTTCCCCATGGGCATAAAAATATTACCAATTCATTGTTTCAAGGCTTATTCTATGGGCTCTGCCATTATTAGTTTTCAATTAGGGATTCAAACAGATGTCTTGAGTTCCGATACAGAACGTCCAAAGAAAGATCTCAATAACCTATGCGGAAACTAGGGACCTGCTTAATAATAGTCCTAGATTGTACTAATTGTATAGGAGCAATTCTTTGCAGTCAGTTTCACAGTAGACTAATGTATCAGATTTAATAAGAAAAGGCTCTCTTGCTAAAACATGTCGGCCTATGTATTTTCTCTATGAATATTGTATATGTTATCAATAGAAAAACTCAAAGAAACAGAAAATGGTCGTTTTCTGATTCACCTCTTGTCAACAAAAGGGGGATTGCTCTATGGCATCTGCATCACCATTAACAGTTTCAAATCCCCACAGATGGAAAGCACTTTATATTTGTCATTGGCACAGTTCCTGATTATTCTTGACACATCAATCATAGGGGCAGGTAGCCCTGCCAACAATCCAGGGGCATTCTGGCATAACCCAAACAAATTTGCAATGGATTTTCAACTTTAAATAGAGGCAAATTTGGCAAAAAGAAACAAGGATAAGATATTTGATTAAAAAAGATAAACTAAAAGATAATTTTGGGATGGTTTATCAATAATTAAAAATATAAAATTATAAAATGGATGGACATTTAGTTTAATGTGTTATTATCATATTTTTTGACTTATTTTATCCATTATCCCACTTTGCAGTAAACCCGAAGAGAATTCCTGTGGCGCCTCTGGTAGTTGTGGAATTGAGAATCCTACTGGGAATCCATCTATAGCTTCCAGGGTCTGGTCTTTTCCAAAAGGTGATTCTCCACTAAATATCTTTGACATCTGGGATGGCCCATTGGTAAACGTCCATTGCTGATTATGTAGGTTCCTTTCCATATGCTCCTTGACTTCGGGCAATTTTGAAAAATCAAAGTGTGGAATTGCAAATATCTGGTCACTCCACTTTACTCCCATTAACTCTAACGCTTTAGCCCATGCTTTTTGGTGCGCGTGATCCCTAGCTATCAAGAACGCCAATGTGGCTCTGAAAGCCTTATTATCACTCATCTGATAAAGTCTACACATTTGAAGGCTACCTGTTGCCTCAGCGATAAGGTTATATATAAGATCGAGTGGTAAATGGCCGCTGTCATAAATATATTCACCTAGAAATGGGTTTCCCACCGCATCAACTGGCCTCGAGCTCTGACCTGCAACAAGAAAATGATGAATGTTTGGTGAATCTAATGCAGATGACATAGTTAAGGAAGTAGGATCATCGCTACTGTTGGTAGAGCCCTCAAGCATCATGTTTATTGTATAAGAGACTAGCTCAACATGGCCAATTTCTTCTGAGGCAATGCTTCTCAGCAAGTCTTGATATGGCTTTGCAGTGCCTCTAAAGTTAAAGGTTTGAAACATATACTGCATCATTACCCTCATTTCCCCAAACTTTCCACCAAGAACCTCCTGCAATGCATTTGCTGCTTTTGGATCGGGATTGCTTTGAGGAATTTCATTTTGTAGTTTTTCTATTGAAATAAACATTAAATTTTTATATTTATGATATATTATATAATTGGTATAAAAATAAATGTGTTTACGGGCAAATCTGGGTCCTGTTCATTTAACGAAATCTTATAGCTTGAAGATGTGCTGTCTCTTTTA
>JADDOW010000117.1 GCA_016782225.1 Nitrososphaeraceae archaeon | reverse complement strand
GATGTACGCTTAAGTTAACAGGGCCATTATGAGTTGCATTATGGGGGATATGGACGTGTATCAGATGTCCAATGCCATTTGACACATCGATTAATGTGATTAAAAATTGTATATGACACAAAAAAAAACAATCGTTTTGTTTCTGCCATCTTGTTTTATGGAAATAATAGGTGCCTCTTTTAGATTTGGGATTTATGTCAAAGGCAGAAATGGGGCGCATACAATTTAATTTGTTACCAAAATCTTCATCAAATAAATAAACATTTGTTACAAATGGGTTTTTGATTTGTTTCCGTTAAATAGTGGTGCATGGCCAAACTATGCGAGTCATTTGTGGCGTTTCAGTTATTAATGCAGATATCAAACAAAATAATGGGTTATAATTCCATATTAAAAGAAGATAGATGCCTGATTTAACAATATTGCCCATTTACTGACCAATCAAAACAAATTTTTTATCCATGTGCTAAATACGATTATTCTGCTGCATATAATTGCCTTAAATAATTTCGTAAAAATCAAAATCCTATGTGTAATGATTATATTTCTTTGACGTTGTTGGCATTTTTTCTTAAATGGCCAAAAATTCAATTGAAATGAAACTTATTACTTTGGGTTCATAAATGCTTGTGTGTGTAATACAGCTGTTTTTTACGGGGAGGAGCTAGCCTCATACGGATTTGGTCAATCTCATCCATTTAATTCTAATAGAATATACTCTTTTTGGTCCAAGTTTATTGCAATGAATATTGACAAGTCCAACCAGATAACAATAGAGAAACCCAAACTCGCATCAAAAGATGCGCTTTTACAATTTCATGATAAGCATTATGTCGATTTAGTTGAGGAATCCTCAAAACAGGGAGCGGGGTTTTTGGATGTTGGTGATACGCCTGCATTTAAGGGCGTATTTGAAGCCTCCTGCTATGTTGTTGGGTCAAGTCTTGAAGCTCTGGGCTTGGTTATGGAAAAAACAAATGGGATATTGCATGCATTTACTCCAATTGGTGGGCTACACCATGCCAGAAGGGGGTCTGCAGGCGGGTTTTGTGTGTTTAATGATATTGGTATAATGATAATGTACGCGAAAAAAAAATATAGACTGGAAAGGATATGCTATGTGGATATAGATGCCCATCATGGTGATGGCGTTTACTATGAGTTTGAGCAAGATCCTTCTGTATATATTGCAGACATTCATGAAGATGGGCGATATCTTTATCCCGGCACGGGCAATGAAGGCGAAACAGGTTTGGGGGATGCCATGGGCACAAAACTAAATATATCTCTGAAACCAAATTCTGGCGATTCTGATTTTATTTCTTCATTTGATAAAGTGGAGGAGTTTATTAATAGCGTTGCAAAACCTGAACTTATAATTTTTCAATGCGGTGCAGATGGCATAAGAGGAGACCCTTTAACCCACCTGCAGTATACATCAAAAGCCCATTCATATGCGTCAGAGAGGCTACATTTACTGTCGCATAAGCACTGTAACGGAAGATTAGTTGCATTAGGTGGTGGCGGATATAATCAAACAAACATTGCAGATGGTTGGACGGCTGTCATACAGTCACTAATTAACAGTGTATGATCTGAAGTTAGAAATCGTAGTTCAAAACACACACACACATGATGCTATATCTCTCATTATTTTGCTGAAACCCTTTTCTTTTTTTCTATTTGAGATACTATTATGCCTATTACGGCAAGTGCCACACCTATACCAATAATGATAAAACCATTGCTTGCCCATTCTGGGTTAGCATACATAAATGATGAAGATGGGCCAACGACCGCGTTGCTTTGAAATGTAAAGATTATTCCTGCTATAACTAAAATTATTGATGCAATAATTAGACATTTTCCGTATTTTGTAAGTGTCATTTGTATATACAACTATTGTTTGAATTGTATAAAAAACCTTCATGTTTGTCATTGATTTGATTAAATTTTTAACTTACAAAAAATAGTTTTTTAAAATAAAAAAAAGATTTTTTTATTATTTGGAGATGGTTATATAATGCAACTTTCCTAGAGTTTTTTAATGCCCAAAAGAATATCATAATATCGGTTTTTATCATCTCAACCATTATAACTACAGGAATTGTGGTGTCATTGAGTTTAAGTTTGGCAGTGTTTGCATAAAACGCGACACAAATTAACAGTACATCAGTTAGTCACCACAATGCAAATTTCTCTGCCAGCCTCTCAGGTCAGGGAGAAGTCCCGCCGGTTCAAACAATCGCAAATGGCACTGCTGATTTGGTTCCAACAAATGACGGTGTGAACTATTTTGTTAATACTACCAATTTGGAAGGTATAGCGGCAGGCCACATTCATTTAGCACCTCCTGGCCAAAATGGCCCAATTGTAGTAACTCTGTTTAACATTGCCTCTCCTCAGGATCGATCTTACTTTAATGGCAATTTCACAGGCGAAATCCTGGTGGGGCCAATGCATGGGGACCATTAAGCGAGTTGATTTGTGCAATGAACAATGGGACCTCATATGTAAATGTTCACACAAAGCAGAATTCAAATGGCGAAATCAGGGGACAAATAATTCCATCAAACCAATAGAGAGATAGGAGGGAATTGTTCAAACCATTTCTTTTGGTTTTCTAAAGTTAATGCACAAATCAATACACAACAAAAATTAAAAAAAGTTGAAGATTATGAAATTGCAGATTCTGTAGCCGATAAATGAACTAAAAAGCGGTGATTATTTTTGTGGATGATTTATCATGGGGAATACAAATCTAATGAGATGGAGAAAACTTTCCTTTAATTTATACCGCCTAAATGACATCTTGATGCTAAATGAAAAGTTATCCGATGTTTTTAATTATTGGTTTTCCTATTTCTTCTCCTCGGATTGATCTGGGGCCCTCTTTGGCTTTACATCATGGTATTTTGAATCCCATTTACCTATAACGAGGGACATCAAATTGACCAAGTAAATAATGCAGTCATAGAAGAATTGCTTTTTGAAATCATTGTAAAATACAACTTTGTATAAATTAATCAGTGGATGGGATTTAATCATGGAAATTTTCAAAGTCAATACAAGCTGGTCGATTTCTATATATGTTAAGGCTGTTTCCCTTGTCATGTCTTTTTGATTTTTCAAATGGCTCTCTATGTCTTTATCGAGATTGAAAGTAGTTCTAATGATAAAGCCATCATCAAGATCATTTTGAAATTCGAGAAATAAATGCGTATTTAATCCAGAGGAGTAAGGCAACAGCGGGTATGTCTTCGCCTGAAGCTAGATTTCTTCAATTTTACTCTTTTTTGTTCTATCTGTTACTTTATAGCCCCATTTCTCCAGCCAATCAACTAACTCATAGAATTCTGATTCTTTAGCTTTGACTAGTTCTTTTTCGTCTTTTACTTTCTTTTTCCATTGTGTTTTCCTTTTGCCCATTGTTTAATGTGGGATTATTGGTAACACCTAGTTTCGTTGACGCAGGCATTTATTTTATCTGATGTGAATAATATTTATACCCTGTTACCAATCTTATTTGTGAGATTAACCGATATTTTTTCTCAGATAATACAATATTAATTTCAAATTTTATTTATTCATTTTGATTGCATTAAAAGAACTATTTGCTAACTGTGTGTGCTATTATAAGGGCTGAGAATCGAGGTCAGGTTTATATTTTCGTTAGGATAACCAAACTATGTCTAAATTCATTCAAAAAAAAAAATGGATTGTAGATAACATCTCGTTTGAGGATCTTGTAGTGAAAGGTGCTACCCATCTTTTGTTGCAAGATCCTTTTTTTGTATCGCAATGATATTCAAAAGCTACAAAAACAAAACAGGCAAAGAGAAAACCATGAGGGTATAAAATATGGTGATATCTATAATGGCTACAGTCATAAATGTGCCAAACAGATAACTTGGAAATAAGTATCTTTTTTGATGGAACGATTGATTGATCTTCTTTACCTATGTTTCACTCTTGATGTCTCTTTCCTGTGCTGCCATCAAAAATAGCTTGTCTTCGCTTATGTTTATCTTGTACCTTATAGATTTAGCAGGAAAACCTGCAACAATGTCTTTGGCTTCAACATCATGGATGACAGAACTGCCCGAACCTACAATGACGTTATTTCCTATCTTTAGTTTATGCTTTATGGTGCTGTTATGGCCAAGCCAGCAATTGTCTCCTACAGTTGTGCTTCCACCAACTACAACGCCTGCTGCAAACTGTGTGTTCTTTCCTGTCTCAACATTATGTGCAAAATGACACAACGCATCTATTTTGGTGCCTTGTTCAATTATTGTGTCTGATAAAGAGCCTCTGGCAACAGAACAATTGGCAAAAATCTCTACGTCATCTTTTATGATTACATTGCCATAATGGGGAAATATTTCGAGTTTCATGTCTTTCTTGTTTCTCTCAAAGGCAAATCCATCTTCACCAATAACACTACCTGATTGAACTAGGCAATTGTTTCCTATTATGCTGTTTTTCAATACAGCCCTTGAGTTTATCACTGTATTGTCTCCTATCACAGATTCATCTCCGATTACTGCAAAATCTCCGATATAGCAGTCTCTTCCAATTTTAGCTGAATCGGAAATGGTGGCATGATTGGACAATCCTGTTTTCTTGTCATCGTTATTTTTTATTAACTTGGAAATTTTGATAAATACAAGTCGGGATTATCCACAAAAACCAAGACTTTCTGTTTGTTGTTATCCTTCTCTGTGGAACAATCCAATAATCTTTCCAAGCCTCTTTTACAAAGAATTATCCCTGATTCTGACCTTAAAATGGAATTTATCGATTCATAATCATCCGAAGAGCAAAAGGAAAGGTCACTAGATGTACCATTATACAGAGTTGAGATGTTGTTTATTGTTTTTCTTTCTGAACCCAAAAACGTGTAGACACACCCAAGTTCCTCTAACAAAGATCTAATTAACCATTGTGTCACAAATATGATTAGGCTAAACTAATAACAATATAAATCAACTCTTGAATCTCCATTGTTAGAGCGTTTTGCAATAAAAATGCATTAGAAATACAATCAACCCTTTTGGGGTATGAATAGGGATAGCATCATGTAGATTGCAACTACAACTAAAACGATACCAATTGTGAGTGTAGGATTAGAGCCACTGAGCATTTGGTGTGTCTTGCAGATAAATATGCTCCAATCATCACATCAGAGCCCTTTACCAATAAAATAATGAAATGTACATTGTTGTCCAAACATGTACAATAAAACCCATAAAATTTTTAATTAAAAAATTTAAAGGAGTGAATCTTTAAGTGCCTAAGTTATCTTTACCATTAATTCACTCCTTTAATACCGTGGTACTAGATCCAGTTAACAAAGTGACCTGTGTATATGACATTCAAAGGATTTGGGGTGCAATGTAGTAGTATTTGTAGCGCTTGCTTGGTTTATTTTAGACTATGGCGCATATTCATAGACGGAGTTAGGTTGGACTAACAAAAATATAAAGATAGTTCTGATTTTCTATTTTTATAATGGCATAATAAATCAACAATAACAATTCATTTTGATATTCATTTATTCATTTATTTTTACTAAAATCTTTTTGGAGATTTAATTAGAGAGATGTAATTACCTACACATCTATCCGCGGATAGAATTTATCAATACACTCTATCGTATTGCCTATTAATTCAGATAGTGGTGGAAGAGTTGTATGAATGAGGAATAGGAGGATCCTGGAACTCTATCTTATAGCCACTACAAGACATAAAAAAATATATTGCATGCATTATTACGATATTTCTGTCTCGTAGTTAAAAGATTCAATCAGCTTCCATATACAACACCATTTATGCGTTATCAGAACAATGGATATTATGCTCATTTGGTAACGAACTAATTAAAATGCGCCATCTTTGGACATGATGTTGGTTAAATTTTGGAAGGCCATTAAAAATGATGGTAAAGGGGCAACGGAATTAGCGATTTATATACCTATCATCATCTCCAATAACCGTCACTCCTTTACCTTGTGTTTACATATTCCAACATGACCTGATTCTATATAAGTCGTGTTATTTCCGAGACCGATTTTGCTTGACATATGCTGTCTAAGGAAAGCGGGTAAACTTAGACATTAGTAGGTTAGCTAACAAGAATATAAAGATAGTCTCAATTCTCCATTATTATAATAGGAGATATTTGTTTTCTAAAACTAATTTTACAACATTCTAACGATAGAGAATCAGGAATATCTTTATATTTTTTATTTGGTAACCTAGTTATGTTTGTGATATAAAACCCATCATAAACAAAAAAAAGCAGTAATGAGATACTCCAAACCAAATCAATGCATCTTGCATTGATTGGCCTGAAAGTCATCTTGGAAACTGTACTCATGATAATAAAGGCGTGAATTGCAAGTGAATTCCATTTTTGGTTACATTTACTATTCTCCCCTTTATTATCTTAATTTACAAATCTAAACAATGTTCATTCCGAATATAATAATTAACTGTTTCCTTGATGAATACTTAATATCGTATGATCCCGCTTTAGCGGATTCATAAAGATATACACAGAGAATATTCTGCAAAATGCATCATCACATGTGAGTAGTATTGTGGATACATTTAACTCAACATAATATACAAGACAGACAACTATTCGCCTCATGGTACACCACAGCGTAATGAATCGTTTCAGCAATTCGGTCTAGATCCACATATAAGTTCCATAATTACAGGAAATTAGAATTTTTAATTTGGTCAACTACGGGAATTTAGACGGAATACAAAATCAACTACGCTATGCGAAAGTAAAAGGCATTTTAAAATAGTGAATTTTGCAATTTCATAGGTGCTATTCCTTTCTCTATTGACAACAACATACAAGTGAAAGGTAACTAAACATTGTTCAAAGGTAATGCGGTATAAATATCAATGGCGAAACCTCTCTTTTAATGTGCCTGTATCTTTATAAACAATAGACCACAAATTAGTGAATCTATCCTTAGATGCTTCAAAATTAGAAGGCTTATTTTTAGTTCCCTTCTTTGATATAGCACTTTATTGACACAAGAGAGTTAATATATTCAATGCCCGAGTAGACATGGAAATTTCGTATTTACTTAATATATTTTATATGTGGCGAAAATGGATGAATTGTATAATTAATCCCGATCATAAGGACATAGAATAATATAACGAAAAGATTAAAAAGTATTACGTGTTAGCATGAGAGACAGGTATAGATCTAATCATTGAAATTTAATGGTTGTTCTATTGAAGTGGATTTATTTTTACTGTTTCCTCAATCTATTCCTATTCAGCTTAACGGTCTGCCATCAGCATCGGCATTTTGAGCTCCCTTAAACACTTTGTCATGACAAATATCAACATCCGCTAAGGAAAGAGTTCCTTGATTGTTTGCATCCCTCGTTACACAATTATAATATCTTGTCAAACCCTGGGCGGTATCTAAAGTAATCTGTATTAAAATTACTAAGATTGATGCAACAGATAATATGCTAAATGTTGCCAATTTTGTGTTATTTTTAATTTGAATGCCTATCTTCCTCCCCGTTCTCTCCTTCTATTGAATTGTCACTAACTTGTTCTATTGGATTATCTATTATACTTCTTGATAACACCCTCTCACTTCGTTCTTTGTTGGTTCATCCTCAAAGTAGGATGCCTGGTGAGGAGCATTCTCACTTGCATCCACTGCTTCTTCTATACATTCATAAAATACAGGTAAACTGCCATCAAGTGATCCATTGCCAGTATTAATAGGAATCAGATCAACAGCCTGAGAAAACGCCAAATTGGTGGAACCTAATTGTAATACCGCAGTAAATGCAGTTATGATAAATACAACGGTGAGTACCGTATTTGCATTTTGATTTTGCATTATAATGATATCACAAACATAACTAGGTTACCTAATAACAATATAAAGATAACCTTGATTCTCTATTTGTATAACCGCATTGTAAAATTAATAGAACACCAAATGTCAACAAATATACTTGTAGTATATATTATCGATATTTCTCAATCCCATAACCCATAATTTATTTTATAATTCTAAACCATTTTAAACGTAAAGAAAACATACATGATTAGCACATAAAAGCTTTGGGTTGTACAAAATACCCATTCAGATAATTTCAATAATTACATATGGAATTTAGTCTTATTGAGAATAGAGTTGTTTATCTACCATGACCAATTGTTCGCTTGATTTTGGAATTATTCTATAAACGTTACCATTAATATGGGATAAAAGATAGAGATATCCATCAGGTCCCTCTTCAATATCAGTGATAATTCCAAATCCTTGTCCGAATACTATATCATGAAGTTCATTGTTATCATTTGCAATTTTATCTGTTAGATTCCCTTTAAGTGCTAATTTTGATCTATCTTTGGTCAAATCAAAATTGTACAAATAGTCATTATTGTAATCGGCAACAAAAAGATCGCTTTCATATTGTTTACCCAATTTATTGCTAGTTAGAAATTCAATACTAGTAACACCTACTGACATGTTCCAAGTGAATTCGGGATGGCTATATCGGCCCTTTTCTGCAAATGTTTCCAAATTACTTGGCTTTACTATCCTATCTTCGCCAAAATATCCTCTTTGTGCGGGCAATGGTTCTGCAATAGTTACAGGCCACCATCCTTGGACCTTTAGCCAGCCACTGTTAAACCCAGGCTCCACCAAATTAATCTCATCACCATAGCCAGGACCATTTTCTGTATCCCACAGTTTGTTTGTCAAAGGATCAAATGCAATCCCAAATCCATTTCGTATTCCATACGCAAAATATTTATTCAATGGGCTATGATCAGCTAAAATCCCCGTTGTATTTTTTTCCCCATAAAGAATAGGTTCACCATCGGTAGTAATTCTCAAAATGCCGCCTCTCCCTACAGGTGGAGCACCTGTAGGCACATTGGATGATTCAGAATTAGCAGGGCTATCTTCAAATGAACCTGTACAATATTCCTCTTCCCAGCAGCTATCGCCATCACCAATAAGAATATATAGGTTGTTATCTGGTCCAATCTCCACTACACCACCATTATGATCAGCACCTGGGCCAGCAGGCAAATCTAAAATCAATTGTGGATTAACTAATTTATTATCCATCCACTCAAATTTGTATAACCTATTTCCTAGGGGATTTGTTTCCTCATCGCATATTGTCGCGCCCTGGCATACATCATTTCCATCATTGGTTGATTCAGTAAAATAAAGATAAACATTTGTTTTATTATCTTTTGGTGCCTGATTGGACACTGCAATTCCCAATAATCCCCTTTCTATTTTATTGGCTACATTCAAGTCCAGTATGGGTTTATCAACCACATTCCCATTAACAATTCTTTTTACAGTACCATTATTTTTTTCAAGAACTAATAGATCATCATTTCCTAAAAATGCCATGCTAGTTGGATGTTTTAGCCCGCTAGCGATAAGCTCAACCTTAAGATTGGGATCAAACACAGTGGGCATTTTTTGCTGTGAAGACGAATTATTTGTGTTGTTAGCTAAAACAGATTTATTAAATGACAATGCATACGCTTTATTATCGTAATTTGATCTGACCTCGATTAATCCAAATCCGTTATTTTCCTTTATGTTTGTAAAAGGATATTGATCAGTGTTATACTTTCCAGTTATATTATCTGAGAATAACCCTACTCTCTCTGACTCATGGTATAAATTTCGAATTTCATCAAGATGTTGGCCTTGTACTGAATGATCAAATATCTCGTGTTTTAACTGTTTATCGACAATCAATAAAACATTTTCAGTTTTCACAGGTTCTCTCATATATCGTTCAGGAAATACATCTTTGATGTAGTGTACATTATCATGGAGATGCATCGGAATCCATGAAAAGCTTCTAATCCAATGTTGCCCAATCATAGTAATCTCTCCATTAATTTCATCCTCTTTGGCGAGTTGATTGGATATAAAAGCAGAAAGTTCAAAAAAAGACTCGTTAGTATTTATTTGTAAAATCAAAACAGAACTAAATAGGCCAAATAGTACTACTCCCGATATTATTGCATATGAAACTATCTTTGAAATTTTATCATTGTTAAATCTCCTCAAAATTATACCAAGGTTGTTTACAATTGATATTATTATAAACCCTGCTGTTATTGAAAATATGGGTAACAGTTCTATGAAATGGAAAAATTTTACAATTCCCCCTATATAATATATAAAGAGTATGTATGGCACTGTCCACAATACAAAAACAAAATCCTTTTTCATAACCAATGATATTATGCCTCCCACAATTCCTAATGACCATAACACAGGGTCAGCTTGGTATAATAATGAAATAGTATCGAGGAAATTTCTTTCACCTCGTTCTACTTGGTATGAAATTCCATTAAGCCAATCTTCCGTATGCCCTGAGAGACCTATGGATACAGGCCATATTAAGGGTATTAAAAGGACTGGAATGACCCAAAATGCCAATAGCTTTAGGTTTTTATTGTAATTATAAACAAGGTAACCAACTAATGGAATAAATGCAATGGCTGGAACTTTAGTGAATATCGCAATGCCAAGTGTAATGCCTGAAAGAATTATTACAGACAGATTTGCATTTGCTCGCTTTATTTTGGATGAATAAAAAGCCAGAAGGATTGAGCTAAGTAGGAACGGTAGCAAAAGCGTATCCAATAAAATCATTTTTAACATCCACGTGAGTGGCATTACAGCAAATAACATTGACGAGACAAAACCCAAGTTTCTACTATGCCAAATTTCGCCAATCTTAAAAACAAGAATGGTGTTTATTGCTGCAAGCGCACCCATTAACAATCGAGGAAGCATGTAAACAGATTCGATGGACGATGAATCAATTACAGATAGATTTAAGATACTCAAATATCCCGTTGACTTTAATAGAAATGCCAAAAAAATCTGTCCAAAATATGGATGGTCATAGGGATGATCGTAAACTCTTATTGACTCTTGTGGACCTTGTCCTTCAATAACCTGGATAGCTCGCCTCATGTAATGATTTTCGTCTATGTATACCATTGGAAACCCTGTTGGATTCCACATATGGGTAAAAGTCGATAATGTAACGGGCAATAATATCATAATTGCATAATAAAATTTTTTCTTGTGCGGGTTATTAAGATTTATCAACTTTTTTAACTCCTGGGCTTAACTTGACACTTCCAATAATTGTCAGTATTATTGTTTGCCAAGCATCTAAATAAAAACATATTTTACATTCTCAAAATAGAAAACATCTTTGTCGAATTCGATATATATGTCTATGATTATCGTTACTATCTTATGTTTATCACATACTACAAATGGGATTATACATCATATTAACCCAATGACATGGTATTAATAAATAAACACATAAACAATAGCAAATAGATACTGACAATTGAAATTGAGTGTATGATGGTAAAACTTAAAATGCCATAAAGATATAAATATGGTAAAAGTGAGGTAGCAATTTGTGTTAGCTTATCCAAACAGTAATCGTATTAATTTTACGATTACAATATTTTTGATTATTGTTGCTATAACCATCACAGTAACCAATATATCAATTAACACAACGAATGCAGTAGCTATTGCATCTAATAACAATATTAGTAATACTAGTAATTTGGATGAAAATCAATCTAAGACTAATAAACAGCAACACAATTTAGAAATCCCAAACAATATATCGGTTATTCCCGAGTTGCTAGACAAAGGATATTTAGCGCTAACTGCAATCAGTTATAATAATACAATTGAATATACGAGAAATCTTAATGACGAATTGCTACCCTTTGAGTTAAATGAGTGGCATCAATTTATAAAATTTATACCCAATTATGAACATCAGTCCCAAAATCATAGTTTAACAATAAGTAATCTTCTGGTTGGACAAATAGGGAATTTTAATAATTTTGAGGATTTATTAAAAGAAGCAATGTTATATCAAGATATACCGATAAACTCTACTGTAATTATTGAATTACCAAATAATAGTGTTAGTTTTATGATTGCAGAGATCAAATCATCAAATCCGGAGTCTAGCATATATTATGGTTTGTTTGATGGAAATCAGAATGAGGATAAAACTGAAATTAACCCTAAATTGGAAAGTATTATTTTAAAAACTATAAATCCATTGGACATCAACTTAGATAATTCGCTATACAATATTACTCAAGTTATTGTTTGCAATGATATTAGCAAATACGGTTATCAGCAATGTAACTGAGAATGTTTTAATCACCATCAATAAGAACCCTAAGACTACTTAATCACTGCTTTCAAATAATATTTTCGAGGTAAAAAAAATAGATAATAAATTTTGTTCTTCCCATCGTTTGTTATTTTTTTCTTTCTAAATGATTAATTGGCATATTCAGTAACAATTAATACACTATTTCTATGGTATTGATTCGGCATGATAATTACTTATTTTAAAAAAATTGTAAAGACAATATTTGATTATATGTTGTTTTTATTCCATATTTTTTCTTTAAATGTCACTTTTTTATTGAGGAGGAAATTGCTAGCTGACGCCACAAGTACTGCAAGTAAAAGAGACACATCGTATTTCATGTCTGATTCTGTAAATATATATACAAATAATAACTGAATTAAAATTCCAATTGAACTAAATCCAAGAAACGATCCATATTGCTTTATAAAATGTCGCCTTGATGTATTTTTATCTTCAAAAGTCCAGAACTTGTTGAGTAAAAAGTTTGTGGTGACAGATAAAGCAATTCCAATGGAAGTAGATTGCAAATAGCTCATGCTAGAAAGAGTACCGTTTGAGAGAAATAGTGACAACAAATAATTCACTAAAAATCCACTAGCACCTACAGAATAGAATCTGGCAGCTTGTGATATGAATAAAGCGGAGTTTCTTTGTTCTGCTTTGAGAATGTGCTTTCTGGACTTTCTGCCATGTATATAGAGTTTCCAGATGGCCTTGATATAATCAAGGATAACCGAAAAGCTAAGTTTGCTTTGGCCGTACTTTCTATCTTTAAAGGTATATGGTATTTCTTTTATTCTTGTCGAATTTCCCTTTTTTATTAGAATTTCAAGCAATATTTTATATCCACTAGTATTAAATTTTACACCTTCAAGTATATGTCTTGGAAATGCAAAAAAACCAGACATGGGATCGTGTACATTTCTTAGTGAAAGGCCATATCTTGCTATGAATGTTGCACCCAAACTAAGCATGAATCTCTTAAATGGCATTCCTATAATCGAGCCTCCATTAATATACCTTGAACCAATTATGATGCAATCGGTATCTCGCTCAAGCTCTTTTATCATATTTTCTATCAGTTCAGGTGGATGTGAAAAATCTGCATCCATTATGAGGATATTTTGTCCACTGCAAGAACTAATTCCATGCAGTATTGCTGATATAAGGCCTGTTTTCTTTTCTCGGTGAATTATTTTTATAGACGAATTAGAAATCATTTTGTCAAGTTCATCTGAATGATTATTCCATTCTGGATTTGTTGATTCTCTTTTTTTGTTTATGTAATGCTCTACCAGTGTGCCTGTCCCATCGGGGGAATTATCATCTACAATAATAATTTCAATACTAATGGATTTCGGAACATGTCTTTGAATGTGATTAATCAAATTAATAATGTTCATAGATTCATTAAAAGTGGGGATAATTATTGATAGGAATTTCTGATCCGGGGTATCGGGATGTTTTATGTTGTTAAACTTTAACATCTAAATAACTTCCATATACACATTCAAGCAGAATTCAAACTCTATTTATTATATGTGTCCATTTTCAAATATTAGAATAAGGCTTAACATCCAAGGATGTTACATACAAGATGTTTCTATGACTAGGTAATGAATAAATTTTATCTATTGCATTACAACAGACCTTCTTATGGGATATTTTCTCAAATGCAAAGCAAAATATGTACCAATGCTTTTTATATAACATATAATAATTTTAATGGAAAATATGTTTAAACAAAATAACACGTTTATAGAAACTAATAATTTGTTCTAATTTCTATTGGGCTACCACCAAAATTGTACTTCATAATTGTGAAGGGATATTGATTTAGATTATAGTCCATTGCTGTTCCCCTAAAATAAACTTCTTTATGGGATTTTGCATAGGTTTCGAAAATGTCAGTGGATGAGTCCGTCATGGTGTCATTTTTAATACTGTTATTGACAGCATTCTGTAATAGAAAATCTCTAAAATATCTGTCGACTATAAGGATAACCTTATTGGTTTTGATGTCTTGTTGTTCAGTGTAACTTGAAAATGTGTTGTTATAGTTATATGCATATTTGAAAACCCATGAATAGATGGGACTTGAAATAATTGTTACCGGATCAGCAGTATCTTTGTAAGGGTTGTTATTATCATCTTTTATCAAGTCGTTTTCTTCCATATGGTTATACTGTAAGACGTTATCAGTTATAGAAGGATACGTTTTGTTTAGATAATTGGAATTTGTAAGATTATCTAATTTTTTACCTACATAAGTCATAGATTGGAATTGAAAAGAAGATACATTTGTTGATACAACAACAATTGTGGATAATGCCCCAAACAACACTATAGACAACATTAACCCTACCAAGAGCGTTCTTTGTTTTGTAATCTTTTTTAGTATGTTTTCAATTAATACTGCGGATGAAATTGAAAGTGCCCCTAGAATCGGAATCCAATGAAACCAATTTACATAATCAATAACAAAACCAAAAAAGATTACCATTGGAATAATCCATGACATTAAAAAGAAATCCTTTCTAACTATTGCAAAAGCAGTTCCACCTAAACCAAATGTTAATAGTACGGGATCAACTAGAAAGGATTCGCTAATAAAGTCTAAAATTGAGTTGTTATTGCTTCGACTTATCTGCCATACTACTCCATTTAACCATTTATCAAATTCTCCATTGTAAGCTGCATATATAGGCCAAATAAGCGGGATTAATATAATCGGTATCAGCAATATCACAACATGCCTAATATTTTTGCTATATCGATAGGTAAGAAACACTATCACGGGAATCATAGTTATCGTTGGAATTTTTGTGAAAATGGTTATTCCGAGGCATATACCTGAAACCAAAATAAGGATATTTTCATTGATGAAT
This sequence comes from Nitrososphaeraceae archaeon, assembly GCA_016782225.1. Taxonomy (GTDB): domain Archaea; phylum Thermoproteota; class Nitrososphaeria; order Nitrososphaerales; family Nitrososphaeraceae; genus Nitrosocosmicus. Next base: position 38,121 of record JADDOW010000117.1, on the reverse strand, counting down.
TTTTTAGTTAACTTGTAATATTTATTTTCTGCATTATTCAAAAAGTTTAATTTTTTCAATCTATTGTTATAGGAATAAATAGAAACTGAAAATAGGATTGAAGACAGTAAAAAAGGAAGTAAAATCGATTCAAGATATATTCTACGAATAGGCCATGTCAATGGCATTATTGCAAATAAAATGGATGCAATAAATCCCACATTGTTATTATATCTTATTTTTGCTATCATATAAATAAGAAAGGTGTCCAAAATTGCGAGAATCCCCATTAAAATTCTAGGGTAAAAGTAAAGCAATTCGAATGATTGTGTGTCATGTATATCAATAGAAATTAAGGCATGGTAATTTATCAAACTTAAAAAACTTGCAAGAAATAGGGATCCAAAAAAAGGATGATCATAACTTGATGCATCATCTTTTAATCCAAAGCCATCTAATATATGCATAGCCCGAAGCATGTAAATTCCTTCATCAATATGGATACTTGGAAATCCAATTGGATTCCAAAGATGTATGGATGCTGATATAATAACAGCAATGATTGGAAAATACAAATTATTCCTTTTTAGGAACGCATGCTTAAACGAACAAACCATGGAACTCAAACTCTTAATTTTTTTTGATTATTTTATGGAACAAAATAATTTATATAAACTATCTCATTGTGCCCGATACACAGACCTTCTTTAATGGGTTACCATGATCATTAACTATTTATTTTTTATTACCACATACCTATTGCAAAAGGAAAACAGTATGCACATATTCTAAAAATAGAGAATTTGCAATTGATATATATGCAAAGTTACACATCATAAAATGAGTAAAGAAATGTCTAAAAATCTAAAAATTTATTCAATTAGCTACGCATTTATAGTTACTGCTATTGTCTTTGGGTTTTCATCCGCTACCACAAATCTGGCTTTTGCTCAAGGAGCAACTGAAAGCGATTCATCAATAAGTGAAGAAGTAAGCAAAGATCCAATAACATTGATAAAAGAAATAAGAAACCTATTAACACAAGTTAGTACTGCATATGGTAATCAAAATTATGTTCTAGCTGAAGAATTGGCCACAACAGCTTATTTAGACCATTATGAATTTCTTGAAGCACCTTTACATGAAAAAAACCCTACTCTAATGGAAGCTACTGAAATTCTATTAAGAGAGGATTTAAAAAATGCAATAGAAAATAAAAGTGGATCCACAGAAGTTCAACAATTAATAAGGACCATTAATAACAATCTAGACAAAGCAGAGGCTCTATTTTAATAATAAACGGATTTAATTTCTTATTTTTTAATAAATATTGCTATTTTTTTATTTTAAGAATTTTTTCTCAAATCTAAGTAAAATAATAATCTCAACAATTATTGTAAATAACAATGTTCAGTCACCATTCATCAAGATAACAAATAAATCCTCATAATGGTACAATAAATAGTTAATAGATGCACTAAAATAAAATAGTGAAGCATAAATAAAATAAATAATTAGTAATTGAAGAATGTAAGTATAATGGAAATGGATTTACTTATTCTTGCATTTAGGACCGTTAAAACAAATTAAAAAAATTGTGAGAATAGATTGTTATAAAAACATATTAACAATTTATTCTCACACATGGATAACATGTTTCCATTTAATGAATTATTCATTAAACCTTATCTTTTGACAATAACCCGGTAACAAGTAATTAATTATAGTGCATCAAATATTTTATGTAAAATGAATCTTTATTTATCAAATTTGAGGATCAACAGAGTCTTTATATTATATACAAATTTAGGGAATTTTATGTTAGATGTCCATAAAAGACTAATGTTGATTTCTATGTTATCCGTCTCTTTGCTCAGTTCCTTAAATCCTACATTGCCAGTGCAAATATCTTACACCGAAGGGCAGATGATTAAAGAACTCTGGTCAAAAGGCGCACCTATGCCTACTCCACGTACAGAAGTAACTGCGGTTAACTTAGGAGACAGAATATATGTAATTGGGGGATTTAATTCTGAGGGAAAACCTACGGATATTGTAGAGGCATATAACACAAAGAATGACACTTGGATGACAAACGTCAAGTCTTTACCAATACCGCTTCATCATGCTGCATCAGCTGTATCCGATCAAGGCAAAATATATGTAGCTGGTGGATATTTTGGAGAATGGGAGGCAAGCGATAAGTTATTTATTTATGATCCAACGGATAACGACTGGATTGAGGGCAATCCTATGCCTACTGCAAGGGGGTCTCCAAATGCGAATTTTGTAAACGGGACGCTATATGTAATAGGAGGCGATAATAATGATCCAGTCAATACAAACGAATCATATGATCCAAAAAACAATCTATGGATGTCTAAATTACCTATGCCTACATCTAGGCATCATGCTGCATCAGCTACAGTAAATAACAGCATTTATGTAATCGGTGGCAGGATAACTGGTTCTTTGGACAATGTAGACATTGTAGAAAAATACAATCCATCTGCCGATAAATGGACAAGCGATCTAGAGCCTATGCCCACAAAAAGAAGCGGTATTGCATCTTCATCAATAAACGATTTTATTTATGTATTTGGAGGCGAACAAAATAATGGGACTTTTAATAACAATGAGCGATATGATGCCACAAAGGATAGTTGGACGCATCAATATCCTATGCCCACATCACGTCATGGATTAGGAGTATCAGCATATGATGGACAGATTTTTGTTATTGGTGGAGGACCTCAGCCCGGGTTAACAGTAACTGATGCTAACGAGATCTTTCACGTTGGCAATAATAAAACAAACATTTATGATGCATTTGGCGGATACAATTAATTACTGTTTTTGAATTAGATTCAACATATTATGAAGATAATTTTAATGATATCATATGCGCATTCAAACAATTTTATATCGACAGAAAACGAAATTCAATTAACACATACCTTACTAATTTGCAAATAGATAATATATATATATATATTATTTGTATGTTTAGATCATTTACCTTGAATGAAAATTTCATTTACATTTAATGCCTCTAGGCCCTTGTGCTGACCCCCAAATACATAGATTCTATCCTTATAGGCAACAGATGCAGATCCTGAACGTTCTGTAGGCATTGCAGGCTCTCCATACCATTTATTCGTTATTGGGTCATATCTCTCAACACTATTATAGGATCCTTCTGTGCCTTGACCCCCAAATACATAAATTTGATCATTTAGGGATGTGGCAGTAAATCCACTTCTTCTAATAGACATGGATTCCAAAGGCATCCACTTATTTTTTTCTGGATCATATCTCCAGTTGTCATCAAAATTCGTTAACGATTCATTAATCTCGGAAGGTTCACCATTGCCAAATAATCTTCCTCCAAGTACATATAATTTCCCATCCACTACTGCCGATGCAACATGGTGCTTTGGTCCAGGTATTGGCTCTCTTGCAGTCCAGGTATTGGTTTTAACATTGTAAGCTTCATTAGTATTAACAGGTTGATGATCCCTATTGACTCCGCCTATAGCATAGATTGTACCATTTATGACCTCTGCAGTTAATGCTCCTCTGGGTGATGGCAATGGATTTCCTTCAGTCCATTTGTTTTCATTAGGATCATAAATGAAAAGCTTATCTGTAGATATCTTGTTTTCTAAAAATCCTCCTACAAGGTATAGCTTGCCATTATATGCGACTGCTGAGGTATGGTCTATCGGAATTGGTAATGGCGCGGCTGTGGTCCATGTGTTTTTTTCTGGGTCATACACTTCCACAGTATCTATTACTCCATCCTTTTGGTAGTCTGCCCCTCCAAGTACATAGATTCTATTATCCAACAAATCTGCGGCAATCTCGGTTCTATATGTAGGCATTTCTTCGCCTACTTCCCATGAGGACACATCAACTCCTTCAGCATCATTAGTCCAAATAGAAGTAAATAAGAAAATGGCCACATAGAAAGATATAATCATAATTTGCTTCTCTGATACCATATACGAGAAATCATTTTTTTTAATACAATATAACCTTATACCAAATTATCAAATTTGAAAAACAATTGGATTGTAATTATTATATACTTTTTTTTCAAGTTTTCTTTAGATTTAATAATACATATCTATTTCGATAATGTGAGAACAAATATTAAATAATATTATCAGACAACTAATAATTGCCTGCTATAAAATCATATACCAAATACATAAAATGATTTTTCAGGTATTATGAATAACCTTTTAGTTTAAGTGAAGATGGAGATAGATATCTTATTGATGATATTTTGTCATTGAGCGAACCAAGAGATTCAATATCGTATTCACCATCTCCAACAATTATACAATCGCCGGCAAAACTTATGTGCTCACAAATTTCTAACATGTATCCATTACTTTGATTTTGTTCAAAGGTTATTCTTAAACTACTAATGGAATCATGAAATTGTCCTTGTAAAGATGGGGTATTTTTATTTATTATTGTACTATTTCCTATAAACCCTTCATCTGTAAAAGCTTCCAATGTAAAATTTCCTCTATTATCATGATTTGTAACATTGTAAGGTGTAGCATTTGCAGTAGCAACTAGAAAGATGCTATACAGCCCCATGAGTATAAATATATAAAATATAATCATATTGGATTTTAAAATGACTTTATTCATATTCTGAAAATTTCATAATTAGTAATAAATACCTGTAGAGGATTCTAATTCCAGAATATTAAAGAAAAATATTAATTCGCCTTTTATATGCTATATTTATTCTATAAAGCATAATTATACAAATCTATAAAAATCGGAATAAAAATACGATTCTACAAATATTAAATGCCTATGTATAGAGTTGTTCTGCTTATCTAGAACGGTAGCATAAATATAATACACATAAAATCAAGAATGTAACGGACAGAATAAATTTCAGATCTTAATGTAAAACGTACAGCCTAATACATGGTTAAATTGTCCAATGCCGAATATTAAGTTAATATGGGTAAAATGTCAAAAGAGATAGCTGGACCTGGTATTGAGGTTACGGTGGAAATGTTAAAGACAGCCTATAGTGCTGAACCATTCAAAAAAAGTCGCATTTAGGTTAAACCAACTTGAGATAAAACCAACTGATGATCCTGTGCAATGGGAACAGGCTAGCGGACTTGGAAAACTTCAGCCATCAAGATATTTGAGCTTAAGAACTGCCTTGGAAAAGGCCTTGGAATTTGAAAGGATTGTAATAAAACACTACAATGATTTAGCGAATAATGTAAAAGACAAAGACCCCGGAACATACAGTCTTGCATTAGAGCTTTTAGATGCAGAACTTGAGGATGAGCAGACCATTGAAGACATTCTAGCAAGAATAGAAATTCAATAACCATTTTTCTAATATTTTTATTTTTTCTAATATGGCAAATTAAATATATTATATATGTATCAGACAATTTAATTTGTCAGCAGACATCATATCCAAATATTCCACCTATTGTACGGTATGCAAAACTAATGTAAAATTGTCAAACATTAAATTTATAAAATTAGCAAACAGTATGGCTGCAATTGAAGGGTGCTGTACTGTATGTGATGCAACACTAACTAAAGGAAAGATAATGCCAACTGCTGGCAAAAATCCGATGGAAAAGAGTAAACGAAAAAATAATAAAAAAATGTTAAGTGTATATAAGATACCAAAAAAGAGATTGCCTTGAAATAATTAAAAAGAAAACAATAAAAAAAATAATGAGTAGTCTATGCTGCGAGGACATATAACAAATAATACAAGACGACGTTTAATTAGTAAATGCTGACAATAGTTATAAAAATAATCCCATTATTTAAAAGCTATAGGTGCTTACTGTTTCAACTTTAACTTCAATCATTTCTAGTGTCAGTAATCTCCTTTGCTCTTGCAATTAGCATAACATTGTCATCTTGATCATCAACTAATAATGCTGCCATGCATCTCTTCAAATCTATTATATATGACAATTTTCTATTTTACTAGCATTAGTGGAAAAGGGAAAAGATAGCGATTCTAAAAGATCACCTGGTAAAAACAACAGCCATATATACGAAAATGATAATGGCAAAGGAAATCAAAATATCCCGTTTGAACCTTTTTCTTTGCTAAAAGAAAAACACAGGGAAAAAAATAGGGTTGCCATAACCTCAATCATAGCCTCGGCTAGCCTTACCGTATCTAAATTTATTATAGCTATTGCAACCGGCAGTCTTGGAATTTTATCTGAAGCATTGCATTCGGGTCTGGATGTGATTGCGGCTATTATGACCCTTTATGCGATAAGGATGGCAATGAGGCCACCGGATTTGGAACACCATTATGGACATGCAAAGTTTGAAAGCTTGACTAGCCTTGGGGAGACGATTCTCTTATTTGTAGTTGCGGGCTGGATATTCTATGAGGGCATAGAGAGAATATTTTTTGTTCATAGCGGGCCTGAAGTCACTGCATATTCATTTGCAATCATGATTGTTTCCATAATGATAAATTTTAACCGTTCCAGAGCATTATACAAAGTAGCCCGCAAATACGGAAGCCAAGCGCTAGAAGCCGATGCATTGCATTTTAAAGCTGACATGCTAACCTCCGGGGTAGTACTTGTGGGTTTAGCTGTTGTCTATATATTTGGCATTCCAAATGCAGATTCATATGCTGCCATCACGGTGGCAGGTGTAATTGTTTATACCTCCTTAGGTTTAGGGAGAAGAACATTAGATGTGCTTTTAGATAAGGCCCCAAAAGGCATCCAGGGTCAAATACTTGAATCTGTAACCGGATTTGAAGGCGTAAAAAATGCTCATAGTGTCCGTGTAAGGAAGGTGGGCTCTGAAACTTTTGTTGATCTGCATATAGAAGTGCCAAGGATTTTTACTCATGACAAAGCCCATAGAATAGCGACCAATGTCGAGAATAAAATCAAGGATGAGATATTGCCAGATTCTGACGTTGTGGTTCATGTTGATGCAGTTGAGGATAACATGACTGAAACAATAAAGGACAAAATAAGGCTGATAGCCACAAATTATCCTGCGGTAAAAAACATCCATTCCATTTATCTCTCCGCATCTGCCCAGCAAGAATCACCCTCTGGTCCAATTCAAAGAGAGGCAGTTATGGTGGGAGATGATGACGCCAAACTAAACCCATTTAGATCATCTGCATTATCATTGCATCTTTACCTTGATGTTCAAATTGATAGTAAATTGGATTTGAAAACGGCCCATGACATTGTTGATGATTTTGAAAGAAAAATACAAAAAGAAATCCCAAGCATAAAGACAATAACCACACATATCGAAACAGAGGTGGATATCGAGACATCCATTGGCAAGGAGGAGAAGACAGATCATACCTTTTTAGATAAAATAAAAAGCATCGCATTGTCTGTAAAAGGTGTTTCTGACTGCAAGGATGTTGCTTTGGTGTTTGCAGGAAATGAAATCCACATCACTTTGACCATAAAGTTAAACCATTCATATGTCAAAATGGAAAATAATAATAATTATAATAATAATGAAAATGTTAATAAAGACCAAATCTCACGGGGTGATGGATTATCTGTAGTGACAGCACACCAAATAGCGACTGATATCCAAAACCTTATTCTAAAAAATACGGCGGCCTCAAGAGTAATAATTCATACAGAGCCTGATTGATAGTCCTAAAAAAATAGCGACTATTTTTGATCATATGTCGAAAATTAGAGATCGTATTTTGATTTATGTGCCAAAGAAAGATGCTCAATGACAAAATTTTTTAAAAAGGCCTTGAGCGACAATAAAGCACAAGTAATATAATTGAAGTTCCGTCCCTTTTAAGAATGCCATATTATGATTTAAAACAATTGCTTCTTTGTTTTAAGTCAATCAATTTTCTATGCCTGGCTATCAAACATTATGATCAAACCATTTTTTTAGGTTTTGGACTGACAAAAGGGTTATAGAGAACTGTCTTCAAATGATGTCTATACCGTAGTTTGAATTATGATGTTAGGTATGGGTAATGTGTTTTTGTTTTTTGATATTTAATTAATTTATTAATTTAAATATATTTGACATATACTTTATTATATTGTGAAAATGACTTCTGAAGATCACAGTAAAAACCCAAATAACAATAACAATAACAATTTAAAGATAAAACCTGCAGACCTAAAGAAAAAGATAGACGATGGGGAGGACATCTATATTTTGGATGTGAGGGATCCTCAGGAACACAAAACTTGGAAGGTGTTCTACGATAGGTATGATGATACTCCTTTGATCCCAGTAGATAGTTTATTGTCATCTGATTCATTGAAAAATATTCCAAAAGATAAAGAGGTCGTTACCTTTTGCGCTAGGGGGAACAGATCTATGAGTGCGGCTCAAATGCTCTCTGCTAGGGGATACAATGTAAAGAGCATGGAAGGGGGTTTATCTGGCTGGAATACGGTTTATGACATAGCTCAAATCCTTGATGTCGGTTCTCCCTCTCCTGGATCGTCATTGACATCGCCATCCTCTTTGATGGTTTGGCAGATAAGGCGAGTATCCCGTGGATGCATGAGCTATATTATAGCAAATCTTGCTGATAAAAAGGCCGCAGTCATAGACCCAACATGTGAAATTGATGACTATGTTAGCACGATTGTAAATGAAAACAACCTAAAAATTATCGGAATACTTGATACGCATTTACATGCAGATCATCTTTCTGGTAGCACAAAACTGGCAAAAAAATACGGGTGTGACGTGTACGTTAGTGCCTTAGAACCATATGAATTAAATGATTTCCCTAATGCCGATGGATTAAAGCTCAAATCACTCAAAGATGGCGATAAAATAAGGATTGGCAATGGAGTTGTCTTGGATGCCATTCACACCCCGGGACACACAAACGGAAGTGTGTGTTTTAAACTTAAGATTGATGAACCTCAAGAAATGGGATATGGCGATGATGGTATGCAGAAAAAAAACGGGAATCCCAATTCTAGTAAAATCTATTTATTTACTGGGGATACGCTATTTGTGGATGGGGTTGGAAGGCCTGATCTGCACAATAAAGCTGAAGAGTTTACACGCCTTCTCTATAATAGTTACCATCAAAAGATATTGAGACTGCCCGAAGAAACTATAATTTTGCCTTCCCATTTCAGTGGGAGGTTTGAGCATGGCAAACCAATCTACAGGACATTAGAATCTATCAAAGAAAACATGAGCATAGTGTCTGATACTGTGTCCGAGGACGAGTTTATCAAATCCATATTAAGCAGCATTCCATCTCAACAACCAATGAACTATGAAAAAATAGTATCAATAAACAAAGGCATGGTCCCCTGCAACTTGATAGGACAAAGTGATCTAGAGGTTGGCCCAAATTCTTGTGGTATAAGAGCCTAGTGCCTGTTTGATTTGACTGAGTTTCTTTCTCTTTGTGATTTTGGTAAGGTAGTTGTTCAGCATATGGACTGAAAAAAAATTATCGACAACAAAGATCATATCCTGTAAATGCCATAACTGGCAAAAGAAAAACATTTTTTGTTTTCTTCAATTTCCTTCTCTTTTCTTGTTTGTGTTTATAAAATTTTTTATATGTAAAACATATTTGCAAACATGTTATTTGGCAAAAGAGGAAATATCATTCTGCCTTGAAGTTTGGGGTACAGATTACAACAAAATTAAAGATGCTTGCATATTGGCAGAAGACCTGGGTTATTATGGGTTCTTTTATGGCGAGTCTTTAGCAGACCTTGATTTGGATTGCTGGACAGTTATATCTGCCCTGTCATCTTTGACTACAAAAATAAAATTGGGACCTGTTATCACATATTTGCTACCTCAATACAGGAGCATTGCATTGATTGCTAAACAGGCAATTACCCTTCAAGAAATATCTGGGGGCAGACTTGAGCTTAGAACCGGTGCTGGAGCGACACTTCAGTATGCCAACCAATGGTGGTACCCATATGGAATAGATTACCCTGAAAAAGGGAAAAGGGTTTCAATATTAAATGAGGCCATCCATGTTTTAAAAATGCTACTAGAAAACAATGGTTCCGTATCTTCTATACCGTCATCGGTAACTTTTGAAGGTGATTACTTCAAAATAAATGGAGCTAGTTTTAACAAACCTGCAAAAAAAATCCCAATAACCATTGCTGCAAAGAAAAACCAAATGATGCGGATAGCTGCGAAATATGCTGACATTTGGGAATCATCATACCTTTCACCTACGCAGTTTTCTTCTTTAAATGCTAATTTTGAGCGTCTTGTCACGGCTCTTAAAGAAGGCGACGATACATACGACCATAGGGAAATATTAAGATCAATTGAACTTGATGTTTTAATTGCAGAATCTGAAAGCGAACTTGAATATAAAAAGAGAATTTTTGCGATGGAAAGAGGACCTGCGGTATACAACCAAATCTTAAACAATGGTCTTGTTGGAACGCCTGACAATATTTCAAAAAGAATCAAAGAGTACACCGAAGCGGGGATAAATCAATTCTTTCTTGCATTTCAGGATCCATTTGATTTTAGGGCATTGGAACTGTTTATGCATGCTGTAAAAGGTGGTGTTGGTGAATCAAAGTATTGTTAACTTATTCGGGATGCTGACCATAAGACAGGGGAAAATTTTTGTCATAAGGTGGAATGGGTTCTTTCACCAATGGCATCTACATGCCAATGGCAACCATGGCCATTGCCTCTATAGTTGGTGATGCATAGGGCATTACCATTCATGTGGCTGATGTTAGCATTATGAAATATAATATTGTATTAGAATCTATAATATCCATATTATGAGAAAAATTATGGGGCCAAAAGGACCTGATCCCTATGGTCAGGGGTTTCAATCATCTTTTGTACATTGATTTAGTTTATTTCACCTTTTAATATGGGATATCCAAAACCATGTAGATAGCAATGTACCGAGTGGGATTTGCGGCAAAAATGGCATGTAACTTCTCATAACTAAAGTAATAGTTTTGATTCATTAATTTGGTTAACTAGTATAACAGCTTAATTTAGGATTAGGAATTAGATTATCTCAATTTTTAAAAGTTGTCTAATCAAAAAGCCCTTCTTAAAATAATTAACATGATAAGGTCTGGATTATATTGCTAACGAAACAAATTTCAGATTTATTTTGATTCATTTGTTAAGTTGACCAAAAGTAAACCATCTTTAGACATCTACATAGAATTGGGGATTTAGTATCTATTCTTATTCTCAGTAATCATTGGTGAATATTAAGGGATCGGGGCCGATGGGCTTGGTGACGATATCGGTCCTATAAAGCGGATTCCTATATTCCAAACGGTCGTGCTAAATTTAAAGATTGTGAAATCATTATAATTTATATTTTCTAATGAAGACTGTCATTCCTGTGATTGCGACAATGGATAAACAAAGACTATAAAGCGCTGCCAAATTCACACCGTAAGCATCCCACAAAAACCCAAATGTTATGTTGCTGACAAAAAAACACACGCCAGACACCAAACTGTATAAACCATAAGCGGTTCCCCTTAGTTCTGGAGAAACATATTTTGGTATTACCGCTCTCTGAACAGTTTCTGAAATCCCAAGGTAAAGCCCAAACACGGCGGCCAAAACAAAGGCATAAAGAGAACTGTCTGCTGAAAAGGCCATCATTATAGTTGTTACCGCAAAGATGGAATATCCCAAAAACAGCACTTTCTCCTTACCGATTCTGTCCGCAAAAATACCCGCCGGAATGCCAATTATTGTGTGTGCTACGTTTAGAGAAAGGCTGGACTATGAAAAATACAAGGATTTGCTAAAAGGATTATTACTTAAACCTAAAGATTTGCTTTCTAAACATATGACAATACAGAAGTACCACGTTTAAGGTTGTTGGGACAGTGGGATTCGAATACATTAGGTATCCTTTGGTGTGGTATTAGTTAAGAAATATTTATGTTCGCTTATGCTAGGCAAGATTACCCATATCCAAGAGTAAGATCTGAGGCCCAATCGTATAATTGCAGATTCAAATAAAAATTAAAAGTTAACCGCAGCCACTAGGTGTTCTATGTTCTTTATGTTCAAGTTTGATATGTTCTTCTTTATCATCTACATTGTCAAAAGTGATTCCGCACTCTTGGCAGGTGAATCCTTTTTTCGAATTTTTAAATTCTAATTCTGAGGACGTATCTTATAATAGTATTTGGCAGATATAAGGATAAAGGTAATAACATTGTCCAGATTGTCCCTAACCACAAGTAGCGGAATTTTAAGCCTTTTTGTAAAAAAAAGTGAATCAATTTCGCAAAATACAGGGTATTAGATATAGGAAAAAAAGATTGGGAATACAACAAATGCTATCATTAAATGTCAAGTCATAATGATCATATCATAATTGAGTGTAGGTATTGGGTCTTGGAATTGAGATCTGTTATGCCATCTCAAGACCTTTATTGGCTTGCGCCATGACCTACAGACTTTCATAAAGGTATCAATATTTCGTCAAAGGATTTTATTAGATGCTTTTACATTATATTGAAACAGAAATAGCGTATCGACACATGCATTAATTAATTTTATGTTTTATAGCGGCCACAAGATAAAGCGTTACTGGTTCTTCATATTCTTCTTTTATCCATAGCATGTTAAAACCCTCTTTGGCAATCAAATCAAGTGTTTCCTTTTCTGAAAAGAAACGCACCTCAAAGCCGTTTATGTCATATATCCCCTCTTCAACTTCAACCCCAGTACCATAGAATTTGTCATTATGGTTTCTAACCGAAAAATAGTTCAATCCATTTGGTTTTAATATGCGCCTTATCTCTGAAAAAATTGAATAGAGTTTGGTTTGTGAGAACCTCATGTTCAGGAGCATGTGTGAATACACCGCATCAAAACATGCATCTTTAAATGGTAATGGCTTTTTGACATCGAAGAGTTGAGATTTTACCGGCAGTTTTTTCTCATATGCCTTTTTGTTTATTATCTCGATACTTGTATTGGAATAGTCCAGAGCATCTACCTCAAGGCCATTTGTTGCAAAAAATATTGTGTCTCTGCCATGGCCTGCCCCTATCTCCAAGACCTTCTTTACATTGTTTGATTTCATGTGTTTAAGGCAAAGTGTGGCAAATTGACTTTGCTTATCTCCAAAGAAAGTATTGTCTGATTGGTATACCCTATTCCAAATTCCACTCATTGATAGTTCTTATACTTAGTTCAACCTTTTACTTTTTTATAACTAAAAGGCGATTTTTTATTTCAACAGTTAAGATATGTAGGAAAGGCATGTATCTATTCATATTGAAGTTGGTCCAACCTCTTAAACAAATTACTTTGCCTGTTTGCAGACTTTCATAACAATGAATTAAAATACTTAAAAATATCCAAATAGGATGTTATATCTCAGTTGTATTGTTCATGGATATAACACCATTTCCATGATTTATTAGGTAATTGTATCATTAGTGGGTGGTTTGTGTTTTCAAAGTGTTTTCTTGCATGAAGCCCTATGGAAGAATCGCAACAGCCCACATGTCCACAAGTTAGGCACATGCGTATTGCAACCCAATTTGTCCCTTCCTTTTCACATTCTTCGCATCCATTTGTTTTTGGGGAAATACCATTCTCCTTTATACTCTCAGCGTGTTCACATATTTGTGACATATATCTAAAGGAGTTTTATAACATTTATATTTAAATCGGATATTTCCATTAAATATATTTTAAACAATAAATTCAAAAGTAATACCAAAATAAAGATAAAGAGATTATTTTTCTGAAACAAATTTTTAGATTACGCTGTTATTCAAATAAAAGAAAAATATTAGGGATATTTATTACTAAAATGCTGCATCGTTTTCATCATTGCTTTATGACGGCTAGTTTAAGTTGTAACTAATAAAACAGCCTTATAAAAACAAATCATCAAAAACAATTTAATTTTTAGGTCATTATATTAACAAATCGGTTTTTAGCAATCATTTGAATATATTTATAGTGTAGAATTTTTATTTTCTATATCCAATACCATTTTTTGACAGTTGTTTTTTTACCGTTAAATTACTATCAATTATGCTTTTTGCATTATTTCAGTGATTTTATGCTCAATTCTGTCACTAAATTAGATTATGAAATGACGGTTTGACGGTATGGAAGATAGTTTTCCACAAAAGCTCCGAAAAAATAATTTGGAATAATAGAGGCATTATAATTTTATGCTGTTTTCCATATTTTTATGAAAACAACCGACAGGACAGTCAAACCGTCCAAAAAATCAAAAATGAAAATACCTACATATTTCCATCATAAAAACCACTATATATACAAAAAGCTACAAAATTGGTTGACGATGGTATTGACGGTATTAGGAGAACTGTCAATGCTTGTTATTGCATATGTGTTATTAAATAAATGTAGATTACTTTTTTCAAATAATTTCTATAAATCACTACAAATAGTTTGGAAATATATCACATGAATTTTCTTTTTCTCATATATTTATTTAAATTTCCTGTATTTCCAAGTTTTTAATTCATATCTTTATAAAATCTTTAGATGTCCTCCCTACAACATATCAAAAATATCTAGCTAAACAAGGCATGATGATTAGGAAAGACGTTTTTATTATGTAAGAATTCTCTATTTAAGATATAAGTGCACTTCAGAAAGATTGTGGAAACATGTATTTATTCCTCAGACCTAGTTAAAATGAAGAATTTTTATATCAACACTTTGGGATTGGAATTTGTTTCTGAAGAAAAGGACAGACATGTGTTTCTTAAAGCAGGTCAAAGCATGCTTTTGATTTTCAATCCAAACAAAACACTTGCTACTACTGATACTGGTAACGGGAGTAATATTAACCAGCTTCCTATCCATGGTGCTTTTGCTCCACCATCAATCATACACTTTGCTTTAGAAATTGAAAAACAAAACTATGATAAAGCCAAATACATGTTAAATGAAAAGGACATAAAAATTGAGAAGGAAGTTACTTGGGAGACGGGGACGAATTCCATGTACTTTCGTGACCCTGTAGGAAATCTTGTTGAGATCATTACTCACGGTTCATGGCCAATAGACAATGCTTGAGGGTCGTTACTTTTGTTATCAAATAATGAAAAAGTGAGAAGATCATATACATTTAGCCCATGAAATTGGCGTAGATGAACATATTTGAAATCGTAAGCCATCTACGATATGAATCTTCAACCCGACAAGATATGGATAGCTGCGGATATGTTGCTTGGATTTCAAGTCACCTCTTTTGCAGCACGTATCAAACGTGAAATTGCCGTAGGACAACAAAGGGATATTAATTGGCTTCCACCTTCAGATATCTTAAACCTTCTCTCTATTGTTGCTTTGACAGTTGGAGTATTTATTCTTCCAGTATTTAGTTTTGGTGATCAGCCGTTCATGACATATTCATTTGGTCTTGCCATGATACTTTTCATGGATTATTCATTTGGATTTGCTGGTCACTATGCCATGTACAATAACAGATCAAAGCTTTCCTACCGCTATTTTCTTTTTAAAGAAAAGGTGGTAATTACAGTTATAGATGTATTGTCCATCACTTGCGTATTAATTGTAACGATAAAAAGCATAATGATGATCACCTAACTATCCACACTATGGAAATGATTCTCTTTCACTTCAATCTGCCTAAGACAGGGATGAGTAGTCCTCTTTTAGTCTCTTTAAATCTCATAAGCATCTCTATTGGTGCTGCTCATAGTCTTATTTTGATCAAGCGGTAACCTCCATCTTTACCAATTTAACATTTTTTGGATTAGCAAATTCAACATTTCTATTATTAATTTCTAGTCTAGAAAAATGACGTAAGGATGTATAAGGATTAACAAATGGTTCACTCAAATGGTTATTGTTTCCAAATCAATTTAAAGATCATTTCCCATTTCTTTGGTCATTAGTTGCACCATTGGATTGACATTTAACTATAACGTTTACTTCCGCATTTCCTATTTTTTTCTTTTTGTTGCTTGAAATTAGTCTATTGTGTTTTAATGTATTTCAATGCACACATGCCAAATAAGAGGAAGTAAGATATTCTATTTGGACATTAACAGGGTATTAGATTCACAGAAACCTACTACTGTGGCTATGAAGAGAACATCAACTTAAAGTTGATGGCCTCTCTGACTCTTTTTTACTTTGTGTCCGCATCAGTTATGGAGAATATCTTTTGACTACAAAACTGCATTAAATATTTTTGATATGAGTTTGTGATATTGTGATTCAGGATCCAGAGAAATGCAAAGGTATTTGTTCTTTCTTATATTAAGTGGAATTGTAATTAGAGTCACTTTTTCAAATTCCGTTAATTGAAAATGTATATCCCCAAGATGAGATTCAAAGTTTTTCTTTAACATAAGCGATTGATATGCAGTATAAAAGGAATTACTTGATTCCTCATCTGTAGGCGAGATCAGAGGAATAAGGTTTTTCCTATACTTCCCAACAAGTAGTTTACCGCTATCGTCCATAACTCCTGCAAATCTTACTCTTCTATCTAATTTCAAAGTCTTTATACAAAGATCATGCAGAAATTCATTTTCTTTTTCCTTAAACATCAGAAATAGCCTTTTCTCAGTTACAGAACGAGAATATAGACATATATTACTATGTTCTAGAGGTTATTGCCTCCTCTCTTTTTCACTTGCAATCATTCCCAATTACAAAAAGAAGATTTGCATTCATCATCATTTTCTTTATTTAGCTTTGACATCGAAATTAAAAAGATATAGTTAATGCACAAATGTTTTGAATTGGTTTTTGTTAAACAAAAAAGAAGTCTTAATCATTTACTTTCGGCTTTATCAATAACGATAGATCTTCTAACCTGTAGAATTCCCTCAATCATATTTGAAGGCAAGACCTGAACCCAAATTTCATAGTTCAATGGACGCTCCTCCTTGCAACGCTTTTAATGGACCAAATGAATCTGTAATTGCATAGATGTTTGTCTATCATGGGTGAAAGCTAAATAACGATATCGATTCTCTATTTGGGATTCTTGTATATTCAATGGTAATGCTAAATTTAAAGATAATGAATTTCTTATGCCGATATTTTAGTAGTTTTTTCTATTATTTTATTGGTACTTTTTATTTTAATTAAATGTCTATAGTTGTTTTGGTGAAATCATTGTAGCATTAGAATGTAAAAATTATACTATTCCAGTAGGAATCAAGGAAATAAGAGATTTCAAAAGCAAGCTATAGATGATTTGCCTCATATATCTGAAGGAATTTTTGTGACAAATTCAAGATTTACACCGGAGGCAATAAACTATGCTAATCACTACAATATCCGACTTTGGGACGATGAAAATCTGAGCAAAATTCACTATCTTTCAAGTATTGGCAGGCTAAATAATGATTCTTCAAAGCAAAATAATGAAAATCAAAAAGAACAAGAAGAAAATGAAATTACCGTTGATAATACCTTGCCAGTACTACTACAGTATGATGCACTCAAAAAAATTAAACTAGTGAATCCTCAACAAGCATCAATAGTCAAATCAGAATTAGTTTTCTTTCCTTTTTATGTAATCAATTTCTCAATAAAAGAGCAAAAAAAGAAATGGCTGGGGCGCAAGGATGGCATTTCCGATAATGAAATATTTGTAGTAGATGCTATTGAGGCAACATACTATCTAATAAAATCCCCAGAGAAAGTATAAAACCATTTTTATTCACTAAAAGCAACAAAAAGGAGACAGAGGATAGATCCACAATAGACGAACAGATTAGAAACCATGAAGAAAATTTGATAATTGAGACAATCAAAAATACAGTTCCCCGGAAAAACTATAAAATCAAAAGAAACAGTCAATATGATACTATCATTCAGAAATCAAGTTACCCAATAGAAGCCGCTGAAAGAAGAATTGTAGAAGAGATAATCGATAGAAGAAAAATAGGTTATGATGACGTATCTATTTCTGGAAATAGTGAAATTTATGTGCCAAAGTGGTCTCTAATAATTGAGACAATAGGTTTAACATACATAAGAGAGTCTATTGCTAGCAATAATTTCTTATTTAGAGATGAAATTGATTTATGTCCAAAAGATTCAGGCAAAGACGTTAGAAAGACATATGCAATTTGTGAAATGTGTAGAGCGGCAGTTTGTAGTAAACATGTAACCAATGACAACTCAATGTACTTTTGCTCAGACCATAAAATCTCCCGGATTTCATCTTATAAAAAAACCTCCCGATTTGATGTAAATGCCTTGACAGAATTGAATGAAATAAGAGATAATGTTCAATCGCTATTATCTACTAAAATATTTCATAGAAAAAAGAATGCCAACAACAACAACATTCAAGCACTTGGTGTAAAAGAAGAAGAAAAAGAAAAAATAGAAGAGAAGGAAAACCCTTCTCAAAACTCACCTACACAAGCCAAAGATAATGATAAAACTACTAATTTGGAAAGTCCCATTAATGGTAAAAAAGAGACACGTAAAAAATATATTTATATTTCTTTTAGTTTTTATTTTAGCTTTAACCAGTCACGATATTTAGGGCAACAATGATTATTTTTCAACTAGAAGAATGACAATCAATTTTCCCTTAACGTTTTTCCAATAAAAGTAGCGATTATTTTTACCAGGTTGAATTATCAGAATTTTGCCTTTAGTTTTGTCATTTCTGTATTTAGGCTTGGGCTCTAACAATGCACGGGCTCAATCACTTTTAGCTATAACTTAGGGGGTTTGAGTATGATAGGTTTTAACCTTTAATATGGAATAGGTAATTGCTATTAGCTCATTAGAAGTAACATATTGTTCAAATCTATTATAGGATCTGTTGATATTGGTTTAACATCAATTAGCTGCGTATATTGCGAATGTGATGAATGCGAGAAGGGTTTTGTTCGGTGAATTAATTAAAATGACGTTTTGTTGTAGTACGTAGTCAGAATCGGATTATCTAATTTGAACATCGCAGAGGCTCTCCGTGTTATTCAACAACCATGTCCATAGTCCCATTTACATTTAAAAATGGTTATCGGCAGATTGAATATTGTTTATTAGTCTGATAGCCGATACATATGCCGATGGATTAATGTTAGCAAAGGTAAACAGCATAAATGAGCAAAAGAACAAAGTGAATGTGACTTTGCTTGATGTTGATGACTTGGGTTCGGTTATTCCAGTAAAGGATCTTGAGTTGAGATTACCGCCATTTGATGACTCCATATCAGATATGTTAAAGTCTTCATCCCATGTGATCATTTTTACTGAAGGCTTTAGTGACGAGAATAACTCGACAATAATTTCCGCAATTAACTTGACAGACGACGAGCTTAATCGTGAAAAGGAGAATATGATTAAATATCCAAGCGATAAATCAAAGAAATCGATATAAAAAAATTAGAATATTTTAATCAAGGCATATGTTTAGTCCGTAAATACAAATTTTAGGCAATGTCTGCTTTATGTGAGTAGTTGCTTGCCTTTAATCTTGATTGATTCGCATCTTTTAGGACAAATAGTGCAAGTTTCCCTTAATGTCCGCCAAAATAAAATAGGGAATAATTTTGTTTGTCTCCGATATTCCGAATTCCTATTGGTATATTCTACCTGTTTGCCTTAACTTTTGAGATTGGTTGTATAAAAATAGTTTTTTGCAGCTAAAGTGGTATTGCCTCTCTCTTTCTGTTTTCTATCTCATTAATCCCATCCGGAGTAATTTGGTAATGTTCGCCATCAGGAGAATGGATCAGACTTTGAGCGATCAAGTCCTCAATGGCTTGATCCAATAGGGGAGACATTGTAGTGTCTATGGATTCCATCAATTCTCCGATACTTACTGAAGTGTCGCCTCTTGAGTCATACTTGGATGATAACCTATCTAATACAAAACCTTCAACATTGTGAAGGGCTCCATTGTCATCCTCAGAGTTGGATATTTTATCCATGATAATGAGTGTATCCTGCGCTTAAATTCTTATCTTTACTATTTGTATATAACACAACGGTCCCGGAGAAGAATAGGTCAATATGGGATACAAGGTCAAACTCCATACAACCGATCTCTTAAAGTTGCAAAGGCGTTATCCATTCTACTAAAACAACCCATCTCCAGTTTGTAAACTGATACAAAAAATACAAATCCGAGTTTCCATGGCCATACATAAATGCAGCAGTATTTGATGCAGACAATATGACCTATCAGAGAAGGCCTTTACTGTGGAATCCTAATTTTGGTGTGTTATACGCATACGCGTCACCCAATGAAAGAGGACAATTAGGACTAATTGCAACATTTGGTGGAGGTGAAATAGGGCCTAGCATTGGTGCATCTATAAATCTTGTAAACGATAACGGCAACCTTAGTTCTTGGGACTTGACACCTTTGATAAATGGAACTCATGTTCCGACAGAAAATGAATGGGGGGATTATTTAAGAGTAAGAAACTATAATGCAACAGAGAGTCTTTGGACTGCAACAGGTTATACTCTTCAAGGTGGTTCTAGTACTAATTATATAGAGCCAAGGCTTTTTGTTTTTGGAATTTCTACACCACCACCATCCCAGCCATCTGCTTCCATGGTAACTGACAGCACCTCCTTCTCTTTACCAAACAAGATTACGTATCTATCATATGGCATCCAAACAGAATATGCAATAGGGCTAAAAAAAAGTAATTTATTCATTTATGGCGGATATGGTAAATAATAAAACAAAAAATAAAACTTTTTCTTGCATTGTCATTGATAAAGAGATAAATGCGTAAATGCTAAAAATCAAAATACGACAGGTTATTTAATGTTGAATGGGTCTTCAGACATTATGGGGAATTTGGAAGGGCAGGTGTTTTTTAGAGGGATACCATGCAACCCTGATTCTTTTTATTATCGAGTTCTTCCATGTAGTGGTCCTTATCCTAATTATGAGATTAATATTTACTTGGACAAGAATGATGAAAACCAGAATAAGATTCCAGTTACTAAAATTAAAACAGATCTCAACGAAAACTTTAAAACACTTTTAACACCGGGAAAATATTTAATATACACAAAAGCAGGAAAATTCTCATCTGATATCAAGACTTACAAATTCGTTGTGGAAGAAGATAAAAATACTAAACTTGATCTTTTTGTAGATACTGGAGTAAGATAAATATTCAATCAGTGACGTTAAAATAATATAAAGATATAGAACTCTACTTCATATGGTCTTAAATTAAGGAATATGGATATCCTGATACTTATATTTTACACACCCATATCAAATTTGAATTAAATGGTAATAAACAAGAATATAACTCAGCGATCCGAGTGTATCAATTATCAAAGGTTTTTGAGAAAATAGTCAGTGTATTGCATAATTTACGATGTTGACTTAACTTAAATCCGGGTTTTTTTTATTTAATGTTGATTATGTGAACAAGTATTCATAATTTTGATAAAAGATAACATACTAAATCATACGATCACCTTTTTCTTTAAAACTAGAACTTAATAATTTTTAATGGCAAGCGAATATGCTGAAATATTTTTAGCTGATAATAGATTTTCAAATATAGATATTCTAGTTATATATTTCCTGTTATAGTTGGTTCTTGTTTTGGACAATGCCAGTGAATTAATTACTCTTTTTTTATCAATTTCTATAAAACAATGTTGATAGTATTCTAACACAACAAGACTATAAATTAAATAATATTATTTTATGCACATAACAATGAAAGAATATACAATTCTTGTAATGAGTTATTTTTTTTGTGTGTGAAACTTTGAATCCAACTCAATTATAATGCTTAAATGCCCTTTCCCTGATGTGGTACAATATCTCTGCATATGAGATATTACGTTAAATGCAAACTAAACCCTAAAGACAGGCAAAAGCTACTGGATTCGTAAAAAACGGTACGCTTGGCAGTGGCACAGTTTTCCATGAGGGGATGCAAACAGCATTGAGAAAAGGGACTATTGGTGACGATGGTGTGGTGCATTTCATTGAGGTTTGCTATTGCCTGTAGTATGGTCTGTACCCAATGGCCATGGAAATTCCCGAGCTAAAAAAATATTTTGGGGATGTTGTTGAGGTAAAGGATGCGCGCTTGAGAAACCACTGCACAATGGAGTTTGGGTTTTGCGATTGCACAAGAAACGTGAAGTTGCTGGGCAAGTCTTTGGTTGAGGAATTTGGCATAGACAAAGAGATAAAATATGAAAAGGCACTTTTGTGGACATTGGCAGAATACACCTAAACAGAAAGAGGCAGGGCACAGGGATTCAGGGGTTAAGAAATGTTATGGAGGGAAAGAACTATGAAAACGGAAACAGGGTAAAACCAATGTTTGCCGCAGCTGCCATTTCAGGACTGTTTGCCGTATCTTATGATTATGAAGATGGTGATTACCTACGATTTAAAAACATTTCAGACACGGTGGAGGCCAAAGAACTGCTAAAGTCAGTTGGGCTGGATGTGTGCTATGGTGTAGAGTCAATGAAAACAGCTGCCGCCAAATCCTCATTAGCCAAGGGTTACAGGTGGTCTAATGTTGTCTAGCATATGATGGCATTTCCAACCAATGAATTGATGTTGAGTTTTTCGATTAAAGTGAACATTTTTCTAAAACCTTGTGATTTTATGTTCCCTCAAAAACTTCAAACTTGTATTACTAGGATGAGAACATACAGTTTTTGATTCGAAAGGGAATATTGGATGGATTAATTGAACTTGGTGAAGGGAACTGTTTTCCACACGAATTATTGCCCCCTTCTTATCCCCGACCAAGAGTTAATTTTTTAATGCTCCTAATTGACTGAATTCCAATGGATTTTATGATCATTTTGAGTATTTTTCAATGATTTTTGCCAAATCATTTACGTTATCGCAATCATTGATAATACTCCTAAGTTCATTGATCAACTCTTCATCTGGGTTTTCGTTTTGGGGCTCGTCCAAAGACAGGTTGTCGATATCCTCTGCCATTTTACTATCCAATCAACATACGTGAAGGCACATATATTTTTCTTCGATTGGTTAAAACCCTTGCTGCACTGTCCGTTTTTCTATCTATAAAAACCATGGGTTTGGGTTGAAGTAACAAAAAAAATCAAAAAAAAGGGGGGGGGAAGGAGAAATTGTTATTGTTGCCCTAGTGCGATGTTACCAGTGTTCAATAGATTTTGCAAGTTAATGCTATTGCCCGAGTCCACAATGTCCCCACCTGATACCACTTGACTATTTTGGAATGAGGATTGGACTTGACCTATAATCTGTGAAGCCAAGTTGTCTCCAATGCTGCCAACTTGCTGGGCTATTTGCTGCGCCAGGCCGTTGTTTCCAGAATTCTGTTGGTTTTGGATGCTTGTGTTATTGCAAGAGTCTTGGATGTCTCCGCCAGAAACACATTGTGAGTTTTGGCTTGAGGATTGGAATTGTCCTATACCTTGTGAGGCCAAGTTGTCTCCAATGCCGCTGCCACCACCTTGCTGCGCTAGTCCATTGTTTCCAGAATTCTGTTGGTTTTGGATGCTTGTGTTGTTGCACGAGTCTTGGATGTTTCCGCCAGAAACACATTGTGAGTTTTGGCTTGAGGATTGGAATTGACCTATATCCTGTGAGGCCAAGTTGCCTTTGCCATCATGGTTTTCGTCATCATGTTCCTTACAATAGTCTTTATGGTCTTTATAGTATTTTTTGCTGTCACACTTTTCTGATTTGTGGGCAAAAGCAGCATTGTCGCCAATGCTAGAAGCTACTGGGACCAGAAACAGAACTAATGAAAGAACTGCTACAGATAATAGTGTCAATTTTTTTGCTTTATTTAATCCTAACATTTTTTCCTTATTTTTATGGGTAACAATATCGATATAATAATTTCCAAAGATGGTTATAATACCTAATACTTGATAATATATCTGTGACATTGATATAGAAAAGTTTTAATCCTCTTAATATTATGTCAAAATGAAAATCTGTGACACCATTAACAGGGGTATTGAGTAACGGCACTTAAAGGAAAACTCGTTACAATTACAAAATGGAAACTTATGATAAAGAGATTGTTGCACGATTGAATTTATAATATGTGATGATAAATTGATGAAATGTCTTTTGCTATGTCATATTTTATGATTATGATGATGGTGATTATCTGAGAATTAAAAATATTTCATATACAGCAGAAGCCAAAAAACTGCTAAAGTCAATTGGATTGGATGTATTCTACGATGATGTGGAATCGGTGAAAACAGCTGCCGCCAAATCCTCACTAGCCAGGGGTTGCAAGCGGTTCAATGTCGTTTAGCGTATAATATATTTACCAACCAATGAATTTATGTTAACCATGTAACCACCAAACCCTTGTTTATGCTTAAAGCCATGGTGATGCCCTATATTCCGCTGTTTGGGATTTTTGTTTATGGGCCCCATAAAAGCATATGAGATTTGATTGCAGCTGTAATCAGTATGCACCATCAGAGTGGTTTTCGGCTCATCCCAAATTTCTTAGGGATAGATGTCCCGGCCAAGCCAAAAGAATATTCAAGTACTGAATATTTCTTCAGGTTTATTTTTGATTAGGTTTTATTTTTCTCTCCTTTTCCATCTTTCTCTTTGCTATCGGATTTGTCATAAATTACAAAAATAAACATAGGTGAAAGTGATGGCGAAAACATTAATTATTAAATAACTTGGAGTAACTCGAGTCACTCATTGCAATGGAATCATGTCCTTTAAAGTTAAGGCAATAAGTAATATTTGTCTTGAAAATATGGTTCTGGTTTGCTTTGATTGAATACAATGGATATGTTTACTGCACTAAACTTCATCTATTTTTGAATGTTGTTTGTTTAGGAAATGAATATATAAGTAAAAATCAAAAGCGGCAAAAGTTTTAGATATATAAGCCATCTCTATATAATATAACCTTTATGAACAAGCCATCATATGGTTGTTCCAAATGTTCAAAAACCTTTAGAAGAAGGTGGAATGCACAAAGGCATATTGACACAATTCATATGGGATTGTCCAATATCGATGTCAAATATAAATCTGGAAAAACGGTAAATGCGTTAGAAAATCAGTCTGGTTTTAACCCTTCTTTTGCATCTGCCACCAAATCCATGGAATTCAAAAACTTGCATCAAAAAAATGCCAATGACTTTTCGTTTAAATCGTTTAGAAATAGTGGTTCACCTCTGAATAAATTGAACAGATCGGTTATCCATATGGATGAAGGCGAAAAAGAAGACTTGCTTTACAATACCTTGGAAAAGATGGCAATCCCGTTTGAGAAACTGGAAAAACTGTTTTTTGAGAAACTATATTTACTCACACCTTGTGATGATGTTGGAAAAAAGATATCTGCTATAATCCTTGCTGCATTAGAGAGCCCTGATCCCGTTAAAGTTATCCGAGACAATCTAACCCGTTACAGTAGACAATATCATGGTAACAAAATGATAGCGTATGTAGCCACATCTGGCAAGATTAATACATTTGATGCAACTGAATATTTAAAAAATAAATTAGCGGATACGTACAGCAAGATAAATCATTGATAATCCATATTTTTATGATGATTGTTTACAGGTGGAAAGAAAGTTACAGTAAAAGCATAAACAACAATGGTTGAATCTATTTGTTTAGCATTGCAACAAGAAAAAAGATCTTAACTATCAAAGACGCAGTTTTTTTATACAATGATTTTAGCATTGACTAGAGTTTTTGGTATCTGGATGAGACTTAATATATTTATGAACTCATAGAGGCTGTCTATTTTCATACTGGATTGACTTGGTTAATGTTTGAGGAGCATCAATCACCTTTCCGTACTTTTGGGCAACAAGCCTTGCCAAAATCCACAATAGTCCATAATGCATAACGGATAAGCAACACCTCTAAACGGACATTGGATATTACTGACAATCATCTATAGATCATGGACCATTGTTGCTTATATTTCTCATACAAGACGAGGTTTATAGAATTAGGCGTGCCTTCAGGTAATGCCGTAAAAATGCTTTTTATTATGTTGTAATTATATTGGATATTGTACAAGGCTGACCAATCGATGCCTTCGCGCTCATCGCCACCACCATTAACACCCACACAACCACAATCATCGTTTTTGGAAATTCCTGCCTCAATGATGGAAAAGATGCTGGACAAAACAAATGAGGTAGGGGCAATAATCCATGACTCCATAAATGGAATATGAAAAAGCAGGGAAATGTTTAGGGAAGAACTTAAGGGCTCTATCAATCGCCATGACGGTGACTTCAATCAAAAACACTAATTTACCTATTTACTTCCTACATTAATCATGGTTAAGTCCATTGCATATGATTATTGAGATACTGTATATTTTAGCAAGTTCAAATTAAATTAATGCAATTGTTCCTTAAAAAATTGGTTTAATTATAAAAAATGTCCTCTCATAATCGACTTATACCATCAATATCGTTTTTATATGCATCTTTGTTATTTCATGTTTTAATTTGACTGAATAATTTGCAAAAAAATAAACTGTAGCCAAAAAATTCTTTAGCCATTTTGTAAAAATGGGGATTATGACAAATAAGGTTATTTTATCTACATGTGGCTAATGTGAACTTTTTTTAGAATTCCTGAAAATGATGTACTCATGAAAGTCTATTTCTTTTGGTTGACTGTGTATATTTTACATTAATTTTGACTGTTGATTTGATTACAGTTTACGCAAATAATGTGCATGGTATTTTATGCTAGATAAACAACAAATATGTGTATTATACATAATAAAATTTCGGAATTGGTGGTTGAGGTTTTATATTTTTTACCGTAATTACCATGCTTTTTCTATCACTTGTTATAGATTGAATTACTTATGACAATATCAATGGATGTATGGTATTCGTTTACTTGTTAGGTAATAATAGGTCCATCACCATTTAAAGAACAAACAATTATCATAGCTTACTTTGTATTCCATAATCCGAATAGAGTTTAAAAGCCGTTACTCCATTACTATAAGCAGTACTTTTTTTTATATTTATATAGTTATGCTATAATCTGTGGTTAAACCTAAAATTGTCATTTTATAATGTAAATTATATTCTCCCGGTTTCTACAAAAAAGTTGAGACACTTTCACATGTTTAAAACTCAAATTCTCTGATATCTATAATAGAACCAAAATTTGTTTTATATCAGATAAAATATAGTCAAAAGAATAATCAAGTTTTGAATATTGATATGAAAATGCAAATTAGATTTCGACAACACAGTTTGAAGATCTTTGCTTTTTGTTAAGTAAAAATAAAAACTTGGAAATATTGTGTTTTATGGTCTTTATTACAGTGTCTCAATCATATATATACCCCAAACTTGAAGTATCCAGCGTCTCTTCTTCGGTATAGGTCCAAGGATCTAAGATGGAATCCGTGCCAGAAAGTCCGGGTATTTCGCTAGGGTGCTCCTTTTGCCATTGAGCCCATATCCTGTCACAATTTGCATGATGCAGCCAAAACAATACATCAGTTGGAGAATACCGGATATTGCCCATAATACCTCCAACCCATCCATGTACTTCGTTATGCATTTGAGTTTGGGTTTGAAGGAGCCCGCCTGCTCCAAAGATCCCCCCTTCCAAACCCGAGGTAAAGGAACCATATGAATTTAAACTCATGACCATATTTACATCTCCTTCTGGTGGAAGATTAGGTGTATTAGGGCTTCTATGAGGGCTTCGTCTTACTACTCTTGGTTGATTGTCAACTATCACAGTCGGAGTAAAATTGACAAGCCATTCTGGAATGTCTCTGTCGGTTGTCCAGTCCCAGTAAGGGATAAATGTATCTTGTTCGAATGCTTGAAGCATTTGCTCAAGCTCAAATAAATAAATTCTATGCCATGGTAAAAACCTCGTCTTCCCTATTTCTCCATGGGAGCTATGCATTCTGTGATTATGGTTACCATGATATGAAACGTGTTTGCCATAGTCGCCGGAACTAATTAGAGTCTGAATGGAATTTAGGAAATATTCCTTTTCGTCATTAGTCATATTGGACTGATTCTTTCTTTTGATGGTTATACTAGATCTTGGTAATAGATGGGTTGTATTAAATCTAAAGCTATTTTCTGCGGCCCAAATATGGAGTCGATTTGTCTCGGTAACGTTTTGCGGTCGGTACATTTTCGAATCTGGTGATATAATATCAGACCAAATATTAGGCTATTCTATCTCTCATACAAATATGGACGCTTATTGGCAATGGATTTGAATATTCAAACTAACGCAGGAAGAATGGGAAAAAAGGATTAAAAAGAAACTGCATGAAAATGAGAAAAAGGATAACTCATATTATTTAGAACCTTTTCTTTATATTTTTCAAATTCCTCCTCTGACAAAATTCCATTATCACGTAATTTAGATAATATTTTTATTTTATCATTAAAATTTATAAGTTCCTCTTAAATAAATTCGCCTTTTCCATTACATTTGATTAGAAATTTTCTAGGTTTTATTCGTCCAATTGATTCAATCTTATTAGTACATGGTAAAAAATTCTTGCTATCGAATTCCTCTATTGACTCTTTCTAACTAAATCCAAAATCTGTATTAAAAGAAAAGTATGGTAGAGGATTCATTATTTTTTTATAACTTCCGAAATAGATAAATCTGAATTCTCAGTTTTTTTTACTAAGAATTGTGTCGTTTTATAATTAAGTAAATATTTCTGTCCTATTTTCATCTTATTCAAATCTATTTGAAAACTCGAAGAGTTAACAATTCCAATGTTCCCTTCTATAGGTATATATGACCCAAAAGACTCTTCCATCAATATTTCAATAGAACTGATGAATGTTTTTAGGGGTTCTAGATGGTATTCAAGTAATTTTATTAATTGAAATAATTTCTGTTTATCATCATAATTATTTTTTATATAATTACTTATACAATTAAATGCCAATAAGCTGCCAGCAACATATTTTTGCAACGTTGCAATATCTATTTTATTTAAAATATCTGTTAGATTTTTTTTATTATTTAAGATAAGGCTTATCATATAGATATCATAGTTTCTTAAAGTCTCTAAATCTAAAATTAATCTCTTTTGTATTTCTAAATCTAACTTTGATTTTTAAATAAATTCTTTTATACTTTGAAACACATGCAATTCAGAATAAATAATATTTGAAAAATCATTGCCTTGTTGTTGAATGTTTTGTTTTTTGGTTCAGTATCATTAAAATGCTTTTTAATTTAAAAATATACTGGAATATTTTTTTCTCAAATACCTGTTCAAGATTGTTTGTCTCACTGTTTAATATGAGTATGACAATTTTATTTTCAATAGCACTCAAATTCTTTAGGGAAAATCATTCACTCTTATCCAAAGCAATCATATTCGAATGGGCAAAATTCCTTGAGAAAATAAACCTTGGTTTACCCATGCTTATATCCAAAATAGAACGCAGTGAACGTTACAGGGGCTCTTTGGAAAGTTTTAAACTAACAATGTTAAAGCATTTTGATACGTGTCTCTACTGCAATAACACATTATCCCCTGAAAAACAAATGATTCATGTTGATCACTTTATTCCACGGTCATATGTGTTTGAAGATGAATTGTGGAACTTTGTCTTAACCTGCAGAAAGTGCAATCTTAAAAAGCACAGCTCTTTACCGTCTGAGAAGTTTATCTACAAGTTGGTTGAGAGAAACAATGAATTCTCAAATATGATTGATCCATTAAAAAATCTCTTATCCGATTGAATCCCGAAACCAACTATGAGAGGGCAATAACAAAACATTTCCAGAATTGTTTGGATTATGGTTTTACAGTTGTAAGGGTTTAATATTATAAGTTTTATTTTAAACGTGTTACTAATAACTGGTAATTATATTTTCAAATGCTTTTCGCACCATAACAATATACATAAAATATTGAATTGATTATAAAATACGATATATTATGAAGAAAAATATGTGTCTATTAAGATTCTTCTATTAGCTATGTATTACGCACTTTTTTGTAATAAACATAAAGTGGTTAGCATGATTATTAATGACTTCAAGTAAAAATCTGTATATTCATCTTAAAGATGTAAAACATCCATCCCCTAATCAAAAGCATTTCACAAAAATGTTGACCATTGGATATAATGTATTAATGATTATGTATCCAAAAGATGAAAATGAATAAAACAATGTAAGAATATGTTTTAGTGAGATATGAATACAATAATTTATTGTTGAATGAAGGAAATAACTAGATCAAAAATCATTAGATATAATACTTCTAATAATGGATTATGGCTCTGTTCACTTGGCGATAAATCTATAGATTGAAGATGCCCTATTTCTTGTATGAATATCAGAAACAGAACACCTTCATCATACATTAGTTATGCCTTCCTCCAAACAAAGATGCTGTTGCTGCTGCTATACTTAAAATTACAAATAAGTTGAATTTATTTATGCATAATTAATTGAATATTATACTATATACAGGCACAAAAATGAGTAAGATTAATACTCGCTTCATTTAGAAAAACGTATAATGTATATCTACGACTTGGGTTATTGACTTTAGTAATGAACAGAATAGATTAGGTGTACAAAAGTTTTTTCGAGTTTTAATTTTTATGGCACATAATTAAGAAGAACCTCTTAAAGATTATTATACTGTTTTATCAAGCGATATCCAGTTTCTGCACAGAATCAAATACGAACATGATATGCGATCCATTGGAAAAACATGCTGGTTCATAGCCAACTAGTATAACGGTTTCATCGACTAATTCTGCAACAACCTATTTCCATCATTGATAATAATTTAATAACAGATTCTATTACCCTAAGAAACAGATAATAACAATTAAACAATAAAACTAATCATAAATGAGATACGGGGTTGTTTCTTTAATGATTGTAGTTGCATTAACAGTCACAATAACTTTCGGTTTTATACCTTATTTTACAAACCCATCTTTCAGTATATCCAATATCGAATCCGATAGCAAAAGTGCTCAAAAGTTTAAATTGATTTCAGAATCCGGCGATGAAAAAATAGTTGATAAATCACAATTTATAGTGGCACCTGAATTTGAAAGTACTGGAGGAACCTTAAACATCAAGAACAGTCAACAGCCTATAACAATAGATAATCTAAAAGGAAAAGTGGTGCTTGTCAATTTTTGGACTTATAGTTGTATTAATTCTCTGAGAACTCTTCCATATCTTATTGACTGGAATACAAAATATTCAGATAACGGTTTAGTGATAGTTGGAGTACATACGCCAGAATTTGAATTTGAAAAAGATATTGGTAATGTGGAGGATGCAGCAAAAAGATACGGTATAGAGTATCCAATCATACAAGATAACGATTATAAGACCTGGAATTCATATGAGAACAATTACTGGCCAAGAATGTACCTTGTTGATGATCAAGGCTATATAAGATACGATAAGATCGGTGAAGGGGACTATAATCAAACAGAAATGACAATTCAATCACTTTTGTCTGAAAGAAACTCCAAAATGGGTGTAGAGAATCTAGAACTCGATACAACATCATACCCGAATAAAATTCTAGAAAACTCTAATAACATTAGCAGTTTTCTTGCACAACCGGTGGACTTTTCAAAAATAAAAACCCCCGAATTATATTTTGGTTATGAATCCAAACATTTGTCATTAGGAAATCCAGAAGGTTATCAGCCAGGACAAGTTATGGAATATGCCATTTCTTCCAATTCCAGCATTAAACCTAATGCGATATATTTAGAAGGGGAATGGAAAAACAATCCTGACAATATGGAATTACAAAGCGAGTTTGGCAAGATTGTATTGACATATTCTGCAAAATCTGTAAACTTGGTAGCAGGAGGTCTAGGTCAAGGAACAGTATATGAAAATAATTCTTTGTTATCGAACAGTTCCAAAGGAGTAGACACTGTTAATGAGTCTCAATTTTTAATCGATGGTCCGCGATTGTACAATATTGCAAATCATCAATCATATGATGGAACACATTCGCTTACAATCGATGTCAAGGGAAAAGGATTTCAGGCCTACACATTTACTTTTGGTTAGATGATTTGATTTCAGTACATACAATATGTTGGAGATCCTATAAAAAATTTTATGATATACTGTGATTGATTATTTTATACAACAATATCTAAACATATTGTTATTCTCATTAAATTAAGGGGGGTTATTCTAATAACCGTACAATATTGTTCCCTAAATACTGAGGTTTTTATATTTTAATATGGTAAAACAAACTCATTATTCGATTTACAACAAAATAAAATCTGTCAATGATATATTTGATATTCTATTTCCAACCCACATCCATAATATTATCCATAATCTCTACAAATGATTTGTGATTTTTTTCTACAATCATAGAAATAAAATAAATCAAATTAAGTGGATTTTCAGATCCTACAAAAATAAAGATACTAACAAGAGGATAAAACAATATATATATTAAAGCTAAACAATCTAAAATCCACATTACAAGGTCAAAACTGATTATTTTGTTTTATTGTTGTTACTCATAAAAACCCGTTCTATGAAACTTTTTATTATCTATAAACAAGATTATTTGGATAAAGAAAACAGGTGGACAGAGCATTTTAACAACCGCTTTAGTGATCTAAATGAGTTTCTTCCTATAGACGGAATTAGTCGAGAGAGAACAAAAAAAAAGAATTCATTGCAAATATACCTCTCGATCTTTACAAATTTTTGGTTGTAGGGCAATATTCCTCTGTATTTTCTATTCTAGAAATCTGAATTAGGGTATTCTATGATTATTTTTTTAATGGTAATGTAGGAGAAATTCAAGATCGTATTAGTTTTGGAAAACTCGGTTGCAATTTATTAAATAAACTTCATCTTAACAATGAGGAAGTTTGTAAACGATGTTGCAAAATGGATTTCATCTATGCCTGATATAGCTGATAAATTAAAATCAAAAGGTGGCCGAGTTCTTGATGTAGGCTGTGGCGATGGCTGGGCTAGTATTTCATTAGCTAAAACTTTTCCACTGACTAAAATGGATGCCATAGATGCAGATTCCCAATCTATAGATAACGCTAAGAAAAATGTTCATAATGAAGGATTAGAAAATAGAATATCTTTGCATCAGTCGCTGATCTAGAAAGCAAACTTTAAAGAAAAGTATGATTTAGTGATGACTTTTGAATCAATACATGATATGCCATATCCAATTGAAGCTTTGAAAAAAATGGGAGATGTTGTTTCCATTGATGGAGCAATATTAATAGGCGATGTTAGTATGAAAGAGAAACTAGAAGAAAAAAACGATTTTGCAGGTAAACTATATTACAATTTTAGTGTGTTGCTTTGTCTTCCACAATCAATAAATCACGCAAATTATACCTAGAACAAATTCAAAATTCGATATTAAACTAGTATCAATAGAAATGAATTTCCTTTCCTTTTTCATATGATAAAGACTCTGTTTAAAATGTTAGCATTGAAAACAGTCGTGTTAACAAAAATCTGGGTTTGTTTACAAATCTGCCGCTTTTCCCTATTGTCAGTTTATGTTATGCTAGCAAATTTGTTAACCTGTTGATTTTGTTTTGGATCTAAATTGCCTATTTTTTGTTAACAATTTGGTTTTCCAAACATAAAACCTGCCGAATCCTTTCTAATAATTGTCGATGGTCTAAGCGGAAGAAAATTCTAAAAAAATTTTTGCTAAAAATTATTATGAAAATAAGTATGATCGTGAGTAGGAGGCATGAATAAATTTCTTATGAGACTTCTCCTCAAATATTTGCATCATATGGCTAATGAATTGTTTTGTGCTTTCCATACACTTATTATTGGTTTTCTTGAGTTGTATGCATGAAATCATCTTTTCAATAAAGTGTATTCCGTATTTATTATTAAAAAAAAGAAAAGTTAAAGATCAAGCAGTTATTGGTCTTTCTTCTGCTCTTTCTAATTCTGGTTGTTGCAGTTTTTTTTCTAAGGTCTTTTTCTGATCTGCTTTTTCGAGAATTTCATAATCAAAGCACATATGTAACCTACATTAAATAACATCATTTAAATAGATATAAAATAGGAAGGAAGAAAATTAGCTTAGTTCATCATTTGATGGGTTTATCTACTGCCTTTTAGCCAGCCCTGTCGCACTGACAACCTCTGACGAATTATTAAACTGTTTGTCTTCTTCTGTTTTTTCCAACAACTCCATTATGTTTTCGTCAGTGTTGCCAATACTTTTAACAAAATTCAATATTTTGTTTTTGTCTGCGGGATACTCTATATCCTTCAACAAGTTTTCCAATTCTGACGCATATGGATAGTCTTTAACATTGACCTCTTTTTGCTGCCCTGGGATATTGTTTTGCTCATTTATTGTATTTTCGTTTTGGTCACTTATGATGGATTTTGTTAAACAACATATAATTATGGATATACATATAAACACAAAGAAAAAATGCAGTCCGCCACTGTTTTGTTGTTTTTCTTCTTTTCCTTTTTCTTGATTATTGTTATCTGGTTTATTGTGAATTAAAAATAGGCATTATTGGTGAAAATATTGAAAGGTTGCATTGCCATCATTATTTTGGTTCCCCACAATCTAAAGAGGGCGATGAGCGAAAAGAAGAATCATTAAAAAAAATTTAAAACAGGCAAATGCAAAAGAAGATGTGAATAAAATTATAAATGAATTGGAAAAGAAATGTCCTGAAAAACAGGGATGTTTTAATATTATTCAATTAATATTTCAAAATACTGTTACTCTTATTGAGTAATTACTGTATGACTATTTATTTTTATTGTTATCTATAGTCTTGCAATTGTAAATTTAGGGAATCCTGTATTTATTCATAGTACACAATTAAACCGTTATTCATATGAATACGTTGGTTTGGATACCATGATAATAACAGATTGATTGCTTTAGAGAAACAAAAGATGATCTATATCTTTCTGTCTTATATTGTTGTGTATTATTGGCCTATTTTTTCTTCTTTTGCTTCTTTTTCCAAGGCCTGCCTTAGCATGCTCAAGTGCTTTTGTTTGTCTTTTTTCATTTCATTCCAGAGCTCTACCAAATGCTCTCTTCCGTCTCTTTCTGCATCCTCTATGTATTTATCAATAGTGGAATACAAAAAGTCTGCTTCTTTACCTATTGCCACTAAAACATTATAAGTAGAATTCTCAAGCCGAGTATTTTCATCTTTGTTTGATTGATTTGGTGATGACGATGACATTAATAATCACTATTGAACACATTATTTAACTGCTTTGAAATATCACATAACTTTCATAAAATGATGATGTTCTGTTTCATGATATACAAAAAAAGAACATCTAAATACAGTTTATAGAAATCAATTTTTTTGATGGTTCATTAAGCAAAATCAAGTTTTTATTTAAAACCTAAATGGGATTGACGGAACAAATTCCTTCTAGACCTCTTATTAAGATTGGGAATAAACAGTTATTATCAATTCCAATTATATTTACATAATTGATTAGCATATAAAGAATTAAGTAAACTCAAAATCTTTTCTAACAATATTGTTGCCCAAAACGTTAGCTCTGCAGTAAATTTTCTAAAAGAATATCCCACTTTTCCAATCTCTCCAACAGGCATATCCACACAGGACTTTATCAACCACCACAACACAGACTTGTGTATAACAGGGTTGATAATCAAATTAACATTATAAATTGGTCTGCCTAATTTAGGGAAACCGTGATTGTGCTTTTTGATTTGACTTTTTTTTAAAAGATGAACTTTTATACCATATGTGAATTATAATCTGCGAGTCCTTTTTTAGTGGCGAAAATGCAGTTGAAACCATCGAGCCCGCTAATGACTGTCTATGATCAATAAAACCAAGATATTTCTTTTTCAATTTGTTTTGATTGTCATTATCTTTTGTTTTGTCTTTCCAATAGGTGTGGGGGTAAGCCCGTGCGGACATAGGTTACAGTTTTCCTTTCGGCATTTTATGAATTCCTATCTAAGAATAGTAGCGTTTACAGTGATTAATGATAAACGATTTTAATTACGCTAGAATCAACAGACTTGATGATGATACAATAACTAAATTTAAATAAACTACAAGTCTTTTTCTATCTCGTAAAAAAAAACTTTCACGGTAGATTTAAACAACATAAAGGAAGCTCAAAGAATTATGTCACAATCAAATATCCGGAAAATAGAGATGATAAAATCCGCCACTTTTTCCAATATTTGTGGAATCAACATATACTTAAAACTAGAGTGCCTTCAAAAGACTGGATCCTTCAAAGTCAGGGGGCCATCAATAAGATAAACAACCTTCCTGACAATTTAAAGAAAAACGGGGTGATAGTAGCATCTGCTGGCAACCACGCTCAGCGAGTTGCCTATGCCTCTTCAATGAACAACATTCCTGCACCATAGCAATGCCATACAGTGCATCCTCATCCAAGATAGCCGCCACCAAATCCTATGGGGCTAAAGTGATATTGCAGGGAAAGGACTATGATGAAACATCCACATCCATTGGAGAAATGGCTGAAAAGGAAAACAAGACATTAATACCGGCATTTGAGGATCCAGATGTTATCGCAGGTCGGGTACAATCGGCCTGGAGATATTGGAAGACCTAAAAAACATTGACGAAGTCTGCGTACCTATTGGGGGTGGTGGCTTGATTGCCGGAATCGCATTGGTGTTTAAATCCATTAAACCTGATGTGAAAATAATAGGGGTTGAGTCTGCCGCCTATCCTACAATGAAAAAATCGATACAGGAGGACAAAATAACCAAACTCAAATGGATACACAATTGCAGATGGAATTTCCATTAAACCCCAGGTAAATTAACCTTTGAGATGGTAAAAAAATACGTGGATGACATTGTTTTGGTTGATGATTTATCCATTGTAAAGACAATGTTTTTGTTAATGGAAAGGTCCAAAATCATAGCAGAGCCTGCGGGGGCTGCATCCCTTGCATACCTAATATCTGATGAAAACGGCAAGAAGACCAAAAACAGAGATAAAAACATTGTTTCCATAATTTCCGGTGGCAATGTTGACATGTATCTTTTGGGATAGGTGGTTGCAAAGGGATTGATGCAAACGGGGCGACTGCTAAAGATATTTGTGGATTTGCCAGACAAACCAGGAGCCTTGAAAAACATTGTGGATGAGATTTCTAAAGCCCATGTGAACATTGTGGAGGTTGTACATGATAGGCTTAGTTCAAACATACCCGCAGGAACTGCCGGTGTTTATTTGAGCCTGGAGCTTGAAAATAGGGATCAATCAGATTTGTTAATTGATTTATTCAATAAACAAAACATTAATTTTAGAATTATGTGACCGGATATGGATAATGTAGTGATTCCTTCAATTCTTATTGTTGCCCAACATCAAATACCGATATTGTATTTTTGCTAAGTGGGTTCACGGGCATTTTTGCCTGATGCTATTTGGTGGACTGAGCGGGATTAAATTTCTTGTGGTAAAGGGGTTCTATTGTTTTAAATTTCATATAGCAAATTTGTATTAGTGGCACCGAAGAAAAAGTCCTACAATAATATGAACCGATTTCATCAATCAATGCGATAACAAAATTCAATATCGTTGAAAATGGGGGATTCTTAGGCTCTCAAATAAGTAAGGCTATCGTGGATATTAATTATAAAAAATAAGGTTGTTGTCCAAGTCCATCTTTGCCTCTTTGCCATAAAACAATGACTGGTCTACTTGCAAAGTAATGATGTGATCAGATGACCAATAAAAGAAAACTATCTGACCTGCAAATCCTTTTTACATACCTATAGAAAAAAACGATTATAAATAAAATACATTGAATCGTCACTTCCATAGAAACAGTCTCCATAATACTTTCTAAGATGGTTGTAGGATAGGATTGGAGGTTCCATAAACTCATAGTGTGTAAATGAATATTGTCACAGGATGGAAAGCCCATTTTAATTTTAAATCGGTTTACTCAATCAAATATATAAAACTGGATTGAGGATATGTGAGGTTTTTACATATCTTTGTTTTTGGTTTGAAGGATAAGATCTAGTTGTTTTAGTTTTCGCCACCGCCTTCAGAGCCGCCACCGCCTTCAGAGCCGCCACCGCCTTCAGAGCC
>JADDOW010000022.1 GCA_016782225.1 Nitrososphaeraceae archaeon | reverse complement strand
ACAACATCGCCACAGCAGGCTCAGGGGCAAACAATATTGCCACAGCAGGCTCAGGGGCAAACAACATCGCCACAGCAAGCAACAACATCGCCACAGCAAGCAACAACATCGCCACAGCAGGCTCAGGGGCAAACAATATTGCCACAGCAAGCAACAACATCGCCACAGCAGGCTCAGGGGCAAGGGCAAGGGCAAACAATAGTGCCACAGCAAGTAACAACAAATCCAAATACAATACAACAAACTCAAGAGCCAATCAAAAAGCCATTTACAATTCCTAAAAACAATCAGATTGGAAATGCAGGAGGCGCCAACTCAGGTATTAGTGGTTCTAGTAGTAATACTGGAACTCAAACCAGTGATGATATAGTTTTGCTTAGTCAAAGGTACATTAGCGAACAGTTTGGTGACAGAATTGTTGGAGAGGTTCTAAACAATGGCAGTGGACCTGCTGAATTTGTTAAAGTAACCGTCTCGTTTTATGATAGCAATGGAATATTTCTGGATTCAGAATTTACTTATACAGATCCCACTACAATTGAGCCAGGAAACAGAGCACCCTTTAACGTAATTATTACAAGTGAGACAATCAAAGACAACTCAGAAAAATATGAATTTACTCTTCAATGGAGGGATATCAATGGTAATGACAAATCAGTTAGAGTAACAGGAGATATAGCCCAAAATGAGTTGGGTAATGCGGTTGGTAACAACAACGGTGTCAATAGGGTTGGCGACTCAGGCGGTGGAGGCTCAGGCGACTGTGATGCGTCCTATCCGAAGGTATGTATATCGTCTCCCCCTCCAGATTTAGATTGTGAAGATATAAGATTCGTAAATTTCAAGGTTCTTTCTTCAGATCCACATGGATTCGATCATGATAGAGATGGCATAGGATGCGAAATTACAGACAAAGTAGATGACACAGGTAGCGATGGTGGTGGCTCAGGCGGTGGCGGTGGAGACTCAGGCAATAACTCAACCGTTCCAGAACCGCCAGTTGGTGGGCCAACCGATGATGGGCCAACCGATGATGGGCCAACCGATGATGGGCCAACCGATGATGGCGGCTCTGTAGGCGGTGGCGGCGGTGATAGCAGCGAAGGAAACTAAAATAATAGTTCCTTATGCTTCAAGCCAAAATCAAAGATATTTAAAAAACCACACATCTCAAATCCAGTTTTATAAATTTGATTGAGTAACAGATTTAATATTAAAAGGGGGGCTTTTCATTCTAGTGGAAATATTCATTTACACTATGAGTCTAAGGAAACTCAATCCCTCAACCACATTAAAAAATATTAGTACGACTGTCTTGATGGAAGTGACAATTCAATACAGTTTCTTTATAATAGTTTTTCTCTTTATAGATATGTAAAAGGATTTGCAGGTCAGATTGTTTTCTTTTATTGTTCATCTGATCACATCATTACTTTGCAAGTAGACCATACATTGTTTTATGGCAAAGAGGCAAAGTTAGATTTGGACAACAACCTTAATTATATTTTATAATTAATATCCCCGATAGCCTTACTTATTAGATAGCCCATAATTCCCCCGTTATTAACGATATTGACTTTTGTTATCGCATTGATTGACCGAAAATCGGTTCATATTATTGTAGGATTTTTTATTGGTAGTCACTAATACAAAATGACTATATGAAATTTAGAGCAATAGAACCCCTTTGCCACAAGGAATTAAATCCGCTCAGTCCATCGACATCTTTCGGAAGAAATGCCCAGAATATTCATTCTCACTTTTATAAAATAGTTGACCATCAAAACACATAACTTTGGGTAGAAAATAGCAAAAAAGTGACTATATTGTTCCCTCAAATATTAATCAGGTTAAGCCATTTAAAAACCTAGAACATTAGACATTATATCCACACAATAAATTTTACATACATCAATTGTTGCCAACAGAGTTGATTGTATTAGTATATACATAAGCCTACAAGAACGAGAAATTTGACGCTTTTTTGATCGTTTTGACCATTTTGAACTGAATAATGACCATTTTTTAATAGTTTTATGAACCATCCATACAACAATAGATTATGGATTAATGTTTCATCCAAAAGAAATATTGGAATCACAAGTTATTCAGGACTACCTAAATGGAAAGACAAGGAAGCAAATAGCCATAGACAACAACACATCAACAGGGAATGTATCAAACATAACAAATGAATGGAAGCGAAGAATTGGAAAATCAGATGGAGAGGAAATACGGGACTTTGCTAAGACGGTTAAAAAATCAGGGCTTTCGGTAAAACAATGTGCTGACGGCTTTAGAACAGCACAATTGATGAAAAAAACAGGCATCCTTAGTGAGGATGAAAATGATAAGGACAATAATGAAGAGTTTACTTCTTTTGTCAAGGAGATATACTTAAAATGCAAAGATGTTGGCATTGATCCGCCAATTTTAGTTAGATGGATTCGGGATTTGTTTGACTGTTTTTCTGTCAGTAGGGATAACAACAATGACAACAGTTATTTTTCTTTTGCAACTAACTGGTATAATGATGAAGATGACAAATATAATGAAGACGCAGAGCCAGATATACCACAATATCAACATCAACGATTACACTTAGGCTGTGAGGAACCTTTAGACTGTCTCCAACCAAATGAAACTAACTGGGCAAAAAGCCTAAACGGTCCCTCTGACACAAACTCACTCAGCAGGGAGAATTCAGGTGATTCTACGAATTTCAAGCAACATTTAGCCAATAGGATCAAAATACCGTTTATCTCTCAAATATCCAACTTTATAGTCCAAAGGAAAAGAGAGTGTATTGAGATCAAAAAATACAAAACACATTTGGAAAGCAAAACAAAGAGAGCGGAACTGCAAAGAAACCAAGTAAACGAAAACCTTGGCCAAACAATTAAAAAAGAAAGCCATATTATGCATTATCTTGAGTGGTATTACAAACTAAAGCAAGAGTTATGGGACAGATATTCCATCAGAATAGAGGAAATATCAAGGTTTGCCAAAGTCATCAACGAATTTAAAAACCATAACTATGACGCCTATGAAATCATAAAGGAATATTCCAATCTGGAATCAGTCGGACAGAAAATAACAGCAAAAAAGATTGAATTGGAGTTACTTGTGCAGCAGGAAAGACGTCTAAATGGCAACATAGGTTCTTTGGAGGCTCGGTTGAGTTTTGACAAACAAACCATGGATAACTTTGATCAACCAAATGCAATGGGTTTTGGGCTTTTGGAGCTAAAACAAATATCCAAAGCCATTTTGGAAATATCATCACACAGAAACATTACACCAAAGGAGGCAACGGACATATTCATCAAGGACATAAAAAATAACTATTTCGACAAGGTTTTGTTTGAGGACAGGGTAAACGAAGGGAAAGCAGATCTTGAAAAAATGAGACAAGAGTTTCCCAACATTAGATACAACTTACAGTTGGAATCCTATATTAAGCCCACACTGAGTCACCTTCTCCTAAATGGGGTAACTTTTGAAGACATCATAAACTTTAGTCAACTTTTCACATACTTTGCAAACAACAGATTCTCTTTGGATCCCCAAAGTGAAAGTGGAAAAAACATAACAGACAAAGACATAACCAAACCAAGAGACAAGATAAAGGATTGGAGAATATTCATAGACAAACTGAAAAAGCAAGGCGATATCAATTTAGCGATAAGAGAACAACAAGAAAATCTTGTCAAAACACAAAAACAGGTAGATTGCATGAGGCAGCAAAAACATGAACTTGATGCACACAACAAAACAGCAACTTCCCTCATAATCTATAAAAATGCACAAATTTCCTATATGGATGGATATTTAAACTACATTTATAAAAACAATAACAAAAGGATTAACGAATCGTTTCGACCCAACATATTGCTTGTAAATATAATATGCATTAACAAAGGCAAAGATGACAAAGGAGAAGGTCAAAACAAATAAGATCTGCCATTCAATATAATAGGGCTGAGATAGATATGGCCATGTTAATTTATGGTAAAAAAAAAGAACAACAGCACAACAACAGCAGTCCTTTCAAAACGCCATAGCGCTGATACAGAGACTATCTATTCACATGGTATTAAAACCACGCATTAACTAAGTAAAACATAACAAAAATCAACAGTCATTGTTAACTAAAATCCACATAGTGTAGAGCACAAGGTATAGGCTTTTACGAATCCATTCTCATTATCACGGAATCCAAAAAAAATCCATAGCATCCCCCTATCACCAAGTCAAAAGTCACATGGTTCTCAAAAATATGATTATTGCTTTAGGAAAAAAAAGGACACCAATTCGCTCTTGGTTGTCTAATATGCAATTAGCTCAAATAATGCAGAATAATAAATACGGAGTAAATCAACAGTCTCATGATGAGGTGGGTAAAAAAAGAAAAAATTAGTCTATTCGTTCAGAGAGAAATATTCATCGCAACCATCACCACGGCTTCTGTGATAGTTTCCATCATGTTCTTTGTTGTTGCCTTGTCCACAGCCCAAACCGTTGCCATATATCTGTTTGACCTTGCAGTAACGGGCATTCTGATTTATGATTTTTGCGACAGGCTAAGAAAATCCAAAAACCATAGGAAATTTTTGCTGCAGCACTTTTATGAGATACCCGCCCTTTTGCCCCTGGTCTTCTTTAGCTTTATTGAATACGAATCAACGATAGCAGCAATATTTAGGTCATTAAGAATCATCAGAAGCTTTAGGATTTTGAGGCTGCTGAGGCTGCTAGGGCTCATCAACCTTTTCAAAACTGCCAAGTACCTAAAGGCAAGCGGGTTCGTCTATTTGGTTATTCTGCTGGTTGTCTCCACCATATTTGGATCAATAGGCATGCTGGTGGTTGAGGAGGGAAACCCAGAAAGCACCATAAAGAATTTCGGTGATGCAGTATGGTTTGCAATGACCACAATGACAATATCGGGTTTTGGGGATGTTTATCCAGTCACATTTGAGGGCTGGATAATATCAGCCATTTTGATATTTGTCGGGTTGACAACGATCCTTGGTTTCATATCAAGTTTGGGAACCACCATAGTGGAGAAACGGCTAAGTAGCATGGCTATAGCCCATGACATCAAAAAATCCATCAAGGACAGAATAGACATCCTTGAGAAGATTCACACCCCAGAGGTTGAGGCGTTGATTGACGAGATAAAAACCTTGCATAGGAAAATCTACAACAGAGGTAATGTCGCATGCACAAGGTGTGGCTTTGTCTATCCAGAAGAGTCACTTTACTGCAACAAATGCGGAAAAAAAGTCGAATCCATCAGCAATAGGGACTAAATGTTCATTGGCTTTAAATCAAATGAAATCCTTTTTATAAAAACATATTTGAGTACCAAATGGCGATGGCACCATACATGCTGATGTAGATGGCATGTTTATTAACAAAGGTAACAATGAAACAGTAACATGGAGTGCAAATGGCATCTGGAAAATGTCAGGACAAACAAGAAAAGACACAGGTTCGGCTTTCTCTAGTTTTTCTTTTTCCGTCGATGGCAAGTTGTCATTTCTAAATAACACTATTGGATTTTTGAGTATTATGCCTAGGAAGATGGAACTGTAAAGGGAACCACATGGGAATGCAATTAATAAGCAGTGGACATGGTGCAAAAATCAAAGTGGCTATCTACATAGCCAGTTACCATCTAGTTTTGGGTATACCATGAATATCTAACGCATGCTAATGAATCCATGGTATGGATAATCGACATAGTAGACAGATAAAGATCAATCAATACTAAAGTCAATCTTATATATAGAAACAAGATTAAATAATCTTTTTCAAAATAGGTTAGGACAGTACCCATTGAAGTTAATCAATTAGCTCAACAATACAGAAACAATAGCACCCATTTTGTTTTTGACATCGACGACATCAAAGGTAATAAAGACAGTAAATACGAGAAAAGCATGTAGATATCGCTATCACAACCAAAGAACAATCAGCAAATTGGTAAAAGTAAAACTAGAAATTCACGGCTCAAACAATCAAAAGCAAGAGGCATTGGCCTGCCTA
Source organism: Nitrososphaeraceae archaeon (assembly GCA_016782225.1). Classification (GTDB taxonomy): domain Archaea; phylum Thermoproteota; class Nitrososphaeria; order Nitrososphaerales; family Nitrososphaeraceae; genus Nitrosocosmicus. The sequence continues at coordinate 15,632 of JADDOW010000022.1, read as the reverse complement.
CTGTCAGCATGCAATTGCCCTTTTTCATGCCATAAACAGTAAAAGTTCTATTTTAAAGGTCTGATGGGTCATTTTGATGAATAATAACGCACTAAAATAAAGACGCTCTCGCCATTCTTACACCTATGACAATTTTTGTAATTTATGATAAAAACGATAGTCAAGAGAAAGCAGGAGAAGGAGAGAAATAAAATTCAGATAATGTCAACCAAAGGCAACATGTTTTTATGAATCTAAACTCAAAATCAGTCACAAAACGAAAAAAAAGTGTCAAGGCCTATGCTTAATCCTTAAATCAATATTCCAACGTAATGCGCTAAGATCACCTACAGAGATTGAATCCATCAGATTTGAAGTTACCAATCAGTTTCCGGTAGACTATGCAAAATTGAAAACAAATAGTTTTCTTAATATCATTATCATAAAAAATCAATAGACGGTTCTTAATCCAGAATATAATACCAATAGATTGTACATTGCAAATACGCTCTATTTCCATCAGGTCATTGCCTTCAATTATTTTTTATATTTGGTTATTCACACAGACTAACAAATGGAAAAAAAGGTCATGGTTTCTATAGTTATGCCCAACGAAAAGGATCTGGAGGTCATGGATGAGGCGGTCAGGACTTTGGAATCCTTAGGGGTTTCACATGAGGTAATGGTAGTTTCTGCCCATAGAGATCCGGATCAAATGATAGCATATGCAAAGAACGCGCGAAACAGGGGCATTGAGGTAATCATAGCAACTGCAAGTGGTGCAGCGCATCTGCCGGGCATGGTAGCAGCGTTTACAACGTTACCGGTGATTGCAGTGCCTTTGAGATCGCCTTTACTTGATGGGTTGGACTCAATTCTTTCAATGCTGCAGATGCCTAACGGAGTTCCCGTTGCCACAGTGTCGGTTAACGGGGCTAAAAACGCAGCCATTTTGGCATCTCAAATTACAAGTCTGCACAATAAGGACATTATGCGCAAACTAGAGAAACTAAAGAGGGATTTAGCTGTGGAAGTGCAAGAGCAAGCGGAAAACGTGAAATCAAAACAAAAATCATTTGCGTGACAATGCATATGCTGAGGTATGCACATCCAAATGGCACGTGTAGGGTTTCATTAGACTTGTGTTATCCTTATTCTTGCAACAGTTTCAATATTGCTGCACTATAACGTAATTGCCACCATATTGCCCGAAATTGCATTTGGTGATACTAGATAGAAAAATTTTCATTGGTTTGTTCCAAAAAGAGGCTACAGGTGAAAGTGATAACAGGATAACACGCAATAGCGGGCGTGTAACCTAAAGGTTTGATAAAAACTGTTTATTTCCCATATGCACCTGTCATTTTTTTAGTTGACATTTTGCTATATGTCTATATAACATATAACATTCCCTTTTTAGGTATTTACTTTGCCTTTTGGAAAAATATGGCAAAGTTCACCTATTTAACAATGTAGCCGTTGCTTTCAGAGAATCACAACCACAAATAAGAGCATAAACCTGAATGTTACCCACACCAATTATCCACAATCAGGTTCGTGGTAATCAAGTTCAAATTCAGGTGAATGACGATGCCAATTTCAAAAGGTAAAAGGTATCATAAAAAGTGGAAATTATGATATATCATTTTTTTGTAAATACAAGATTTATATTAATTTATAAATATTTTATGATTATTGTTTATAAATAAGCAAAACGTTATAATAATTATATAAAAATGACTGAAAAAGAAGAATTTGCTGAGAGACCTGTGCCTCAGCATGCAAGATTGGGTTTTGCGAACCCCGCCTTGATTTGGGCAGGGTTTGCATATGCGTACATCTGCATATTCATAGGAAGCCAAATAATGGCGGGCTTGGGTGCGCCTTTGGCGTATGTTGCCATAATTGCGGGTCAAATATTCCTGTTTGTGTATTCTGGATTGATTGCCCATCACGGATCCAAGTTTGGGCTGAATTTTGCCATGATGTGCAAGTCCGCGTTCGGGAAATACGGCTATGCCATCCCTACTCTCATCATTGCCGGTCTGGTAGCGGGGTGGTTTGCATTCCAGGCATGGCTGGCCGCGGACCTGATGGTGGGCCTTTATGGAGGTGAGTCCTTTAATGCAGGAACAGGCAGCGGGGTCCTTCCCGGAATTTTGGGCACCACTGGCTTTTGGGCAGGGGTTTTTGCCATAATCTTTGGGCTTTTTGCTGTTTACGGCATCAAGGCGATGGCATGGATGGGAAAATTTGCAGTTGTATCGGTGACCATTTTAGCCTCATGGATGATATACTCGATTTTGAGTGTTGTGGCAGCAGGGACGGGTGGCAATCCATTGGTTTCATCTGTAGTGGGGGAGCCTTGGACTTTTGCGCTGGGCTTTACGGCGTCAATTGGAACGTTTATTGTCAGCAGCACAATGACAAGTGACTTTACAAGGTGGACAAAAACACCCAAACAGGCGTGGGCCGTTACCGCAGTTGCCTTTCCCATATGCAACCTTCTGATGCTGATGGTTGGGGCAATCTTTACGGCTGTGTCAGGAAAGTTGGACTTTTTCTTTGGGTTGGGTGCGTTGGCTTTGGGTATCCCCATTATGATAATACAATGGGCAAGCAACGGTTCTACATGTGACGGATGCCTGTACAATGCCGTACAGGGTTTCAAGAATGTGTCCTATCACATAACCAAAGGAAGGCTCAACTTTTCATGGAAAAGGATATCGATTATTGTGATGATCGCCGGTACGGCAGTGGCAGCCTCAAACATACTAAACAGCATAGTCCCATGGCTGCAGTTACTTGGCACAGTTGTATCGCTGGTAGGCGGCATACTGATAGGGCACTTTTGGATTGTTGCGCGCAGGAGCAATCAGGCGCAAATACTTGCCGCCGCCGAAAGAAAGGTCAATGTTCCGGCAATTGTTGGGCTGTTGGCAGGCATCGCAATCGCCGCGCCGATTGTCGCTTTTGCGCCCGACATCCCATCTGTTCTCGGTGGCCTGATAGGAGGCATTGTGGTGTACCCTATAGCAGTAAAGATTGAAAGAAGATACTACAAAAATAAAAAAACCCCAGGAAAGGGAATTGCCGAAGATAGTTTTCCATACGATAACAATATCAGCAGCAGCAACACTGAGGGTAACAGCAACAACAGCAGTGTCTCGCCTGTGAGTAAACCGAACACTCCAAAATCACAACCCATACCAGATAATTCAGTGTTTAAAGACGTTGCCCTCAAATCATCAAAAGGTACGATAGAAAGTGGGGGCTCTTCCTAAATGAATGAAAGGAAATACGAATTGGCTGGTAAAGTTAACGAAGACACAAAAGTATCCAAAATACGCATAGAGAACAGCCGTAAAGAACTAATGCATAAAGAGAATATTGTTATTCCAAGACCAAAACAAATAAACCAAGACAATGCTGCTGCTGCATCTGCAGCACAAGACGAAATAAAATCAAGGATCGAGAGAGACTATAAAGAGTTTCAGGAAACTCGCACCTTTAGGTTTCCAACATGGCTATATGGTCCCCCAAAAGGCAAGCTTTTCAAGGTAGAGGTTGAGGATTGCCCACGGTTTGGAGACACAGCGCATGTGGAATTTGACTCGGCTAGAACAGCTTTTCTAAGCATAGACATGCAAATAGATTTTTGCGGTCCAAATGGTTATGTCGATGTCATGAATTATGACTTGGGTTTAACTTCGGCGCCCATAAAATCAATTCGCCATGTCCTGGATACAATACGAAACGGGACAGACATCAAAGTAATACATACAAGAGAGGGACATCTTCCAGACCTATCGGATGCGCCTTACAACAAGGTTCTACGCAGTAAAATAATTGGAAACGGTGTAGGAATAGGTGATGTCCCCGATGGAGGGCTTGGCAGATTGTTGGTAAGGGGAGAAAAGAATTGGGATATTATAGACGATCTCTATCCAATAAGAGGAGAATACATAATAGACAAAGCAGGTAAGGGTGCATTTGGTCAAAGCAATCTACCGCTAATTTTGAGGAATTTAGGGATCACGCATCTTGTTATAACTGGGATTACAACAGATGTGTGCGTCCATACCATAATGAGGGAGGCAAATGATTTTGGGTATTGGTGCACACTGCTAAAAGACGGTACTGGTGCCACAGATTTTGACAACTATCAGGCGGCAATAAAACAGATAAAGATGCAAGGAGGGGTATTTGGCTGGGTTTCAGACTCCAGCAACTTTGTTAAAAGCGTAAAATCCACTTTTAATGGTGACAGCAAACAATGACAATCCTAGTCAAACCAACAAGTATCAAGGAATTATCAGAAGGGATTAAAAACGGGGATTTGTCCCCAATAGAGATAGTTGAAGAGTCTTTAGAGAGGATCAACAAGCTCAACCCATCGCTAAATGCCTTTATCACTGTTCTTGAGGAACGGGCTCGGGAAGACGCAAAAACAGCGGAAAAGCAAATCAAGGCGGGAAAATATTCCGGTCCATTGCACGGCATCCCATTTGCAATTAAGGATGTGATTTGTGCGTTAGGTGTAAGATGTACTGCCGGTTCTAAAATAATGTCGGATTTTGTTTCAGACATTGATGCAACATCTGTGGCAAAAATGAAAAAATCAGGTGCAATTTTGGTTGGCACCAACAATACCCATGAATTTGCCTGCGGAATCACCAATGTAAACCCCCACTATGGATCTTCCAAAAACCCCTGGAACCTATCCAGGTTGTCTGGAGGCTCTAGTGGAGGCTCAGCGGTTTCGGTGTCGGCAAGTATGGTGCCTGTTTCATTAGCTACTGACACAAGCGGTTCCATTAGAGTCCCATCTTCACTTTGCGGTGTTGTTGGCCTAAAGCCAACTTATGGCAGAGTAAGTAAATATGGGATTATTGATTTGGCACCCTCGCTAGATCATGTCGGCTCCATAACAAGAAGTGTTTGGGATGCAGCCGCAGTGTTGCAAACCATTTCTGGCCAGGATCCACTTGATCCCACTACCGCAGACACAAAGACGCCTGATTACATCAAGGCAATCGAAGAAAAAACCAACAATTACAGCAACAATAAACTATCTGTGGGAATACCCAAAGAGTATTTTTTTGATTATCTGCAGCCAGAAGTGGAAAATACGTTCCTGGATTTTGTTGACACGGTAAGATCCATGGATATTTCTGTTTCTGATGTGCATATGAGTGAAGCTGGCAAAATCTATGAATCTTGGAGACCAATAAGGCTTGGAGAATCTGCAGAGATTCACCAAAAATGGTTACAGGCAAGGCCTAAAGACTATGGTGAGGATGTACTGAAAATGCTGACACAAGGAACTTTAGTGTCTGCAATGGATTACATTCGAGCTCATAAATTTCGAAAGGAATTAAAAAATGAATTTGTGGATTTATTGGGGAAACATGATGTTCTGGTTATGCCAACAACGCCCCTTGTTGCGCCTGGTTTTGAGGACAAGTCGGTGAATATTAATGGACAAGTAATACAGATCTACCAGGCACTAAGTAGGCAGACTATTGCCTTTGACAGTACTGGCCTGCCTGCAATTAGCATTCCAATCGGGTTTGGCAAAGACCATTTGCCAATAGGGGTACAAATGATAGCACCACCATTCCAAGAAGAAAAGATTTTGTCCCTTGCATATGCATTCGAATGCTCAAATGATAGCATCACCAAATTCAGGCCTCCTTTGTAGTGGAAAAACGGTTTAATTATACAGTTTGCGCCTTTGGAAGCACAAGCACTGCCAAAGAACAACAATACAAAATATTGGTTTTGTTTGTGGGATTGAGGCCACCACCTCCCCCCCAATTTTTTTGATGTCCTAATTTTATATTATTGCATCAACACAGAATTTGCTCAGATTTGACATTATTTGCATAGTTTTTAGAATGCACAGTCTTGTTTATATCACATATGCTATAATATAATATAGATGTGAGCTAATCTATTTTGAGAATAGCAAGAATAGTACAAAATAGCAAAGAGACATTTGCCATTATCAATAAAAATGACAAAGTTATCACAAGAGATGAAATAATCGAACAAACAAACTTAATTTTACCATTTGACGCTGAGGACTTTTTGTTCTTTGGATATGCCAAACATGTCAGGGATAACGCTTTATCCAAACTATCGTTTTGCCATGAGACACAAGAGTTTCGTTTTCTTCCCCCAATAATAAAGACCTTCAAAATAATATGTTTGTCTTTCAATTACACTGATCAGGGAAATTGGATAAGGTTTGGCAACCATCCCCCAAAGGATCCCGTTATTTACCTAAAGCCAAGGACCAGTCTAATAGGTCCATTTGATGACATAATGTGCCCAGTATTTGTAAACGAACTGGACTATGAGGGAGAATTGGCATTCACCATAGGCAAAAGGTGCAAAAAAACAAGTGCATATGAGGCCCTAGATTATGTTGCTGGTTATTTTATATTAAATGACATTTCAGCCCGTGACATCCAGTTTGTGGACAAACAATATGGCAGGGCAAAAGGTTTTGATACCTTTGGGCCTTGCGGACCGTGGGTAACCACCGTTGACGAAATTCCGGAGCCAAACAAACTTCATCTGACAACAAAGGTAAATGGGGAAATAAGGCAGAATTCATCTACCGAAAACATGGTTTTGAAAGTCAGCGAAATAATATCCAAATTGAGCAAAGTGATGACACTAGAGCCCGGTGACATAGTTTCCACAGGTACGCCTAGCGGTACTGGGTTATCCATGTCTTCAAATTTAAAATATCTGAAGGATAATGACATAGTTGAGGTCGAAATTGAAAAACTTGGGAGTATCAGAAACAAGGTTTTGTACGTGGGTGAATAAATCTCATCACAAATTACACCTACTTATATGTTTTATTATAGTAGTTTAAAATAATGCATTCCTAAAGAATAACAATATATCCATTATTCGTTTCTGTAAACTTGTAGAAAGTCCATTATTTTTTAAAGTCCATTGTCTATGACATTTCCGATAGCAATCAAAACAAATCCTCGACAATGCCCATATATTGTCCTACATCCTTATTCCAACAGTTTACCATAAAGAGGGATATCTGAATAACCATCTAAACTCGTTCGGAGAAGCCATAACGCAAAAGATATCGGATACAAAAACATAACCCGAACCTCCCCACGACATATGCCCCATCCATCTCCCAGGTAGATAGATCAATATCTCAAAAGTAGAGTCGCCATTGCAATAAACCAAGAACATCAAAATCGATTCCTGTTATTGCTTCATGGTTATCCCAAGCAAATGGCATGCATGCCCAGAATTGCAAATAAAATTATGTTGATTCCAATCAAGCTCGTTGAAATCCCCTTATCGGTCATTAGGGTTTGTTTTAATGCATTTTTTGCTATCATTGTCTTAATTCATTTGGAGTGTGTTTTTTCAATCAACAAGCCAATCTATACGGTTAATGGAAAAGTCTTAATCTGGTTGATTAGTTATCCATTTTTTCTTTAACTCATTTAGATCGTGGGCATGGATCTATTGTCAACATACACATGCCAAAAGAAAGAAGGGTCGTCAACAGCCAAATACTTTTTTCCTTCAGCCCCTTTTTCAGATACTAAAAATTTTTTTTGGCCATTGCTGTTATTGCAAAATATCTAATAAAATTTATTGGTATTTTAGATTTTCATATTTGTTGCAAAAGAAAACGGCCTATAATCCACATGTTTTATCAAACATACTGTAAACTATGAAAGGTTTTGCCCATTGTCTGAATTTTTTTCTTTTGCATACATTTTTGTATACTGAAATCATCAAATAACTAGGTTGCTTGCGAAAATGGCGGTGGAGATACAGAGAGACCTCAATGCCCATGAAACAATATGGTGTTTCCGAATCGATCATTTAAAGTACTTTTTGCAGCAATCGAGGTGACGCATCATTAAATACACGATTGGATCAGGTTCGTAGCAGCAGCAGTAGTAGTAGGCAGTTAGGCATCAATACGTCAGGTACCTTTGTTTTTCTTGAGGGGTTGTTGTTGTTGTCGTTGTTGTTGCATTTCTTTAATAATTTCATCTAGGTGGTTTTTTATAGCCTCATCAGAATCGTCATACTCAATCCCTGTTTGGTCTTTTAGGGCATTCGTTTTCTCTTTTGAGATATCCATCACCTTTTTTTCTATTTCCTTTACCCTGTGAGCGGTCCCCAGTTTGCCTATCAAATCTGCTTCCTTCAGTTCCTTGGCAATTAAATGCCTTATGTGTGCCTCTTGTGAGGCCGAAATTGCCATGGAGTAAAACCCTATCGCTATAATAAAAGAAGCCAAAGCACCAAAAGATGAAGAAATAATGCCAAAAGGGGGGTATGACAAAACATAAGGCTGAGACACAGTAATAATCGCCAGGGTGGTTATGCCATATGCAGACATTCGAGAGTATTTGCCAATCATAGCACTGCTTTTGCGTTTAATGCTTGTCATTGAGTTAGACATAACTATAAAGATAATCCCAAAAAAAATACCACTTGAGATAACTGAAATTTTAAACAAAATTCTAAAATAGAGTAGTGATTGATCATCAAAAACAAACTGTTTGGAGGGAATAAAAATCAGCGTAGGGACAATGGCAGTAAGGTACGAAAACAGGGATGCAAATGCAAGTATCCAAATCTTTTTCTTATGCAGATTTCTTGTTTTCAGGTAAGTGCGAAAAAGAGAAACAGTGCCAATCCATATGGAAAGATAAGCCGATATGTAAGATATCAAGGTAATTGAAAGCAGCGTAAACAATACCCCAAAAGACTCAAACGTTATAACTGGAAAGACGACATTCTTGTTTGGTTGAATCAACAGGGAATCATTTAAGATGAGTCCGTTAAAGACAACAAGACCGCTCAGCCCTAAAGAAAATGATGCAAAAACCATGGATAAAAGGTAAAACAGCATTGTTTTAGATCCTCTTGGATTAACCCTAAACCAGGAAAACAGTTTGTAACCCATTGCACACAAAATAAAACTCGCTTCAAAATAGCTAACTGCAATAATCACAACCTTGAAAATTGAGTGAAAGGAATTGAAAAAAACAAACTCAAAAACCATGACAGCAAAAATAACGGTGACAGACAATTGCGCAATCAACAGGTTTTGTATAAAACAGCAAATAGTGCAGACTGCCCTATTGCCTTTTTATAGACAGTTTTTAGCGTGGGCAAAACAAATCCATTGGCAACAGCAAAGGTAATGCAGGCCATTGACAAAAAAAGCACGAGTCCAAAAATCGTGTTCAGTTTCTCATCCGAGAGATCAAAAACAGTGGACACAACAACATCCAACCCAATAAAACAAATTAAAATCAGGAACATCGAGTCAAATACGTGTTTGTTATTGTGATTAGCTAGTTTAAGCATATCCGAATTCATTGGCCTTATCCTAAATTACTTTAACGCCGAAACAACATCTATAAAAGCCTTTCTGAAAGAATGAGAGTGACAGTAGTTTAACACATAAAAAATTCCACAAAATCATCCAAACACAGTTTACCAATATGCAGCAATAGTCCAGATGAAGAAACATCAAGTTCCTTAAATATGAAGGGGCAATGCTTCAAATGAAGAAAATTGATATTGGAAAGTTGGAGCAAGCCCACCATATTCAATAATACATGGATAATAATCTTATAATATTCATCTCTCTACAGATATTGATTTCATTGAGACAACAGACAAAACAATATCATTAAAGAACAGGGTATCAATTTAACTTTAATGTATGTCACATACAGAATCGCCAAGAAAAGATCATGCTTTAATTGAGAAAATAAGTGCCTTACTTTGTTAGAAAATTCAATACAACCCCTCTGCCACATGGAATTTAGTCCCGCTCAGTCCATCACATACAAATTTCAAGGTCATGGTAAAGTTTAACTCAAAAAATTAAATTGTTGACAAAAAAAATCAACTGGAAACAACAACAAAAAACAAATCGTAAACATATTTGCAAATACAAAAACTTTTTCCTTGGAAAAGTGAAAAGATAGAATTGTCAACAACTAGCAAGATTTGTCAACACGCCAAAACCGAATGTTGACAAACATATTGTTTCTTTAGTTGCTCGGTTTTATACCCTGCTAAACAGAACATTTAACAAGTTTTATAATTCTTTTAGCAAATATTTCTTTATTATGGACAAGGGGAAATATAGAAATAAACAATGATAAAGTCTTTGTTTGCAGTTTGTTTTTGACTTTTTGTCGTATACAATGACTAGTCAATACACTGCAATACACATTATTCTGGGATTGACATGGATCTGTTACAGATCAAATATTTAGAAATCAGTAATAAAATAAATTCAGTAGATATGGATAAAAGGATATTTAGCAACAAACAATTCTTTTTGTTGGTATCGTTATTTTTAAGTTCGTTTACCCATTTAATCAATCCAATAGGATGGCCCAGTCTCTATTATGATGAGGGAATTTACATGCGCAGGGCAATGCATTTGATGAACGGATTGGGACCGCAAGAGGATCCCACATTTTATGACCATCCGTATTTTGGCCAAATCTTTTTGGCAGGAGTTCTGTCATTAATTGGGTATCCCCATGTTTTTGGTCCGCAGATTGGCAATACCAATTCACTTGAGATGTTGTATTTGATCCCTCGGATAATAATGGGCATAATTGCAGTTGTTGATACTTTCCTCATATTCCAGATTTCAGACCGAATTTACAATAAAAGAGTTGCTTTAATTGCCTCAATTATATTTGGAGTCACCCCCCTAAGCTGGTTGTTTAGGTGGATACTATTGGATTCGATCCTGGTACCATTTTTACTTTTGTCAATATTGCTGGCGATAATTTCCAACAATTATTTGAAAAGCAATAATAGCAGACAAGGAATTTCATTGTTTCTACTATCAGGCATGGCCTTAGGACTTGCGATATTCACCAAAATACCAGCATTTGTCATGATTCCTTTAACGGGATTTCTAACATTCAGGAATGCCAAGAGATCAATCAACATGGTTCGATTTTGGTTCTTACCCATTATCCTAATTCCAATGATATGGCCCGCCTATTCTATTGTAAACGGTCAATTTACCAGTTGGTGGGAAGGCGTATACTATCAAACTCATAGAGAGGGCCAGATGATTGCTGAATCATTTCAAACAATATTATTCAAGGACGATCCCATGTTTTTGATATTAGGAATAGCTGGATTAATAATAGCAGTCATAAAAAAAGATCTTTTTGTCTTGCTTTGGATAATTCCGTTTCTTCTCTTTTTCCTGGGTATAGGATGGGTTTCTTTGTACCACTGGATCCCATTGATACCGGCATTTTCAATTGCCATAGCGGCTATGATAGATGAGATGCTAAAAAGATGTCAGAAAAAAAGAATCATCAAAACTTTCCCACTAACACTTGTCATAGCATTAACAATAGGAAGCATAGGGCTTGTAACAACAACACAGATAATAACAAAAAACGTCAACTCAACACATTTTGAAGCTGCAGCGCATTTGATTAGTTATTTGTCAACTATCAAAGATAAATCAAGCACCAATAGCAAGATTACCGTCATTGCGGATCCCTTTTACTTGTGGATTGCAAAATATGTATTTAATCTGGATTTCAACTACAAAACATACTACAACGCAAATACCATTGGAAATAGAACTGTCGTGGTTTTTGACAAAGATTTTAGGAAAGCCATGTCAGAAGATGACGATCTGGATGGGAAGGTCAGTCAAATGCATGATCCAAAGAACTCGCATGTTGTTTACATCGCTTGGGAAAATCCCGGCAAGACTTATAATGTAACCATAGTTGATTATTCGCAATATCCAGCAAACCAAAAAATGCATCCGTATCCATAGATAAAACACAGTCAAGTTTTTTGATGCGGATAGTGCAAATCATTAATCCAGGTGTTCGATGGGAAAATACCATGTTAAAGAAATCAGTTTGTCAAACATTCAGCTGAGTTTGCCTTTGAGAATTATTAACGGTCTCAAATAAGGCATCCTAATCAACCAATAAAAAAGAATGGACCAGATTCGCAAACGTCTTTTGTGTTGCCTTCTACAGACATGCATCCATCAATAAAACCTTTGTAGTAAGCGTTATCACCGCCTTTCTCTTCTCCACAAGGGTCATATGTGTCTACACTAAAAGGCCCGTTTTGTCCATGTCCATATCCTGCATCCCTACAACTACCATTCCAGTCATTTCCTGCATACACTACTGTAGTTGGTGTCAAAGCTGTTTCAATCACCATTGCCACAGCGACTGCTGTTATAATATTTTTATCATAACATTTTCTAGAATGATCAAACCATATTAATTTACAAAGCTTTGTAGTTTCTTCAAACCACTTGTTATAACATCTGCAGATAGATTCGTAAAACTATTAACATTTTAGAAAACATATTATCCTAAAATCTTCAAATCCTATATAGTAAAAGTAAGATAATCTCTATAGGAACAGTTTTTTCATTAACCCGTTTCGGTACATATCCATAATAGTTCCTTAAAGTGGGTTCTACGGATAAAGGGTGTAAATCAAAAAGTGTTGGAACTCAAAAATAATGAGGAACTTTGGAAACTGCATTCATTTACTTGAATCGCCATTGACCATGGGGAAGCATCAGAAAAGGATTGAGAAATCAATGGAATGAAAAGACAAGACAAGATAGATAACGAGTTGCAATATATAGATTGATAGTATGACTATGTTAATTCGCTGTAAAAGACAAATCAAAAGCCCGACAACCACCTTTCCAAAGTTCCAGAGCGTTGATACATAGATTTACTGTATTTCAAATATTAAAACCCTTAGACTAGGTGCCGGTTGTAGCCAAAATGGTCGTGCCAATCCAATGAAAAAAAGGAGATTCCGTGAACCATGAGGAATAGGCTATTATGAGGATATTGTTTTCAAGCCCAAAATAAAGTTAACACCACCCGCATCTGGTAAAGAATTTGTGTTTTAAAGATAAGCCAATACAGGCAATGACGCCGAATCGCAAAGCACCAGCAGAATCAGCAGCAGCAGTTCCCTGTTACTTTTATCGCATACCAAACCCATTTTCAACTTTCAGGTATTCTGGTGCAATGTCACCAGATAGCCACACGGCTTCCGAACCCATGTAAAACAACACACCACTAAGGTAGGCCTCCTTTGCGCTTAATGAAAAAACCACAGGTGACTTGTCCCTCCTTTTCCCAACATCTGTTGCCGTGTTGACATCAGTCGAAAGGTGAACGTATTGGCGCTCCATTCTCCTCAGCCCATGTTTCACTATTGAGTCAAAGTTCTTTCTAGGTGTTCCATCGTAAAGGATATTCGAAGGCTCCATTGGAGCCTTTTTCCTTATCTCTATGGTATGACCATGCACTGCCCTAATCTTGTTGCCCTTTATCTCCAACCTTGTTTTCTGCTGTTGGTTTGCCACCAAATTCTCAATGCTCTCTTTCCTCAAATCCATAGCAGTGTTTTTTTTATTGCCAAGGGATTGGACAAGCCTATCAAGGTCCGCAAACCCGTCCTCATCCAAAGTCAAGCCAAACATTGAGGGGTTGTGCCTTAGGGTATATGCCAACAGTTTGCTTAACCTGATTGTGGTGGTGCTATTGGTATCAGAGCACATTTTAGAAAAATATATTGTGATAAGGTATTAAAGCTGTGTTGTTTTGTTCACCAAGGTCCCTTACCGTTTCTAGCAAGGTATTCATTGTAGTGCTTGGCTTTTTTGTATGCGTCATATGATTGCCATACCCAAAACACAAAAGAAACGATAGCTAAGGGGAAGAACAAGATTGCCAGTCCTCCAAGAATCCACCCCACTACCAGTAAGGCTATCCCTTTTTTTGTTTTTCCAACGTAAAGATGCCCAATTCCCTGAAATGCAATCGCACCTGCCAACAGGGCTATCGCGAGGGTTTTTCCAGGGCTTTTGTTGCTTGCGGGTGGCGTCGGCTGCGGGCTTGCAAATCTAGAAACATCTTTCTGGGGTTTTCCGCAAAAAGGGCAATAAGTTATGTCTTCAGAAGGAAAGCTCCTTCCACAGTGTCTGCAAAATACCATTGGTCTTTAAGCATGTTTTTTACTATAAGGTTTTTCTTCTGCGTGATCTTATCTTGCCCCACACTCTCTCAACAGGTCATCAGCATGTATCGGCCTTTATATCAAAAGGCACAAGACAGGTTTTTCTTTAATGCCAAATAATTACAGTATGAGCATTGAAGTTTTGCAGTGGGCAAAATATATCCTAACCACCGACACGGCGTCTGACAGGTATAACATTTTAGTAGGTTACTATCCTGGGCAAAACATCAGCAGCTGATCCTTTCAGAGTAAAGTCCATTGACCTGCTTAACCAGGTCTCCTCTGGATTGACTTCCACAAGAACTGCTTTGTTGTCTTTGGCGCAAAATGGCAAGGCATTTGCAGGAGAAACGTTTAGCGATGTGCCCACTATAAGCATAAGGTCACATGATGATGCAATTCCTATTGCCTTGGCCCACTCTTTTTGGGGAAGAGCCTCCTCAAACAAAACCACACCCGGTTTGAGCACGCTACCACAGTTAGGGCATTTAGGCGGAAGAGCAGCAGCAGCAGCAGCATCCACACCCATATCCATGTCCATATCGCCATAAAACCCACATTGGATGCATTTTGCTTTGAAGATATTACCGTGCAGTTCCACTATGTTTTTGCTGCCTGCGCACCTATGCAGGCCGTCAACGTTTTGGGTTAAAACCCAGCAGCCATCACCCTTTTTTTGATCTTCGATCCTTGAAATTGCCACATGAGCGGGATTGGGTCGGCATTTGCGTATCAGTCTTTGCCTGTAAGAGTAGAACTCCCACACTAATGAGGGGTTTTCAAGAAAAGCTGACAGAGATGCAAGTTTTACAGGATCATAGGATTTCCACAATCCGTCATTTCCCCTAAATGTAGGAATGCCGCTTTCTTTTGAGATGCCTGCACCCGTCAGAAAAACAACTCTTTTTGACCCAGCCAGCATGTCCCTAATTTGAGCAAAGAAATCTGCGCCATTTGCCATCGAACACCCACAAGTGTGTTTTTGGCACACATATTTCTTTATGAAAACAGGCATGACCAGAACAGCAATGGATAGCAGAGAGGGATAATCCATACACCAAAATGCAAAGATCAGTTACTACATTAGTCAAGGAAATTGATTTAATTCGTAAAGTTATTTAGCAGCAGTTAAATGAAAGGATAGCCAGGTTAATTTTTGTAAAACATTAGAATCCCATTGCCACAGGGAATTTAATCCATCTTAGCCCACAAATATCTTTCGTCAGAAATGCCCGTATGTTTTTGTGATCTTTAGCAAAATAGTTGACCAAAAGTATGGGAAGGTGATTGATGTTCACCAAGTTCTGGTCGGGTAAAGTCAATGAAAAATGCCGAATACAAGAACTTAGTCCAATGCATTGATTGACACTGCATCCATCAATAATTTCAAACTAATTTTTAGTTCGGTTTCAAAATAGAAACAGTCATTGTTAAGAATTGCATTTACTTCAACAAGTTTTAAGATATATGTTAATTTGCGGTAAAAGAATTACAGCACACAACAACATTTTCAAAATCCCATAGCGCTGATACAGAGTTTTGTCACTCATCCAGTATTAAAA